>DAOQQF010000015.1:3685-22423 GCA_035333525.1 Candidatus Absconditabacterales bacterium
TTCAAAAGCTAAAGTTAGGGTTTATAACCCCTAGTGGATTTCTACTTTTGTAGATAAGTATCATACTATAATAGCATCACCGTTTATAACCCCTAGTGGATTTCTACTTTTGTAGATCTTCAACATCAAGTTATAGGATACTTTGAGTTTATAACCCCTAGTGGATTTCTACTTTTGTAGATACAAGTCTCTTATCCAATTTATAAACTGTTTATAACCCCTAGTGGATTTCTACTTTTGTAGATATGGAACGCCGTTTACGCATATAAATCTTGTTTATAACCCCTAGTGGATTTCTACTTTTGTAGATTATATTAAGGAAAGTATATTTGTAATTGTTTATAACCCCTAGTGGATTTCTACTTTTGTAGATCACTCGTATTAGCAGATACATCAGCATTGTTTATAACCCCTAGTGGATTTCTACTTTTGTAGATATTGTCCTAGTAGATAAGCCCTTGGACCGTTTATAACCCCTAGTGGATTTCTACTTTTGTAGATACTCGTTGTCTTCAATCATCTCAAGTAAAGTTTATAACCCCTAGTGGATTTCTACTTTTGTAGATAGATGATCTTCAATCTATTATTTGGTGAGGTTTATAACCCCTAGTGGATTTCTACTTTTGTAGATGACGAGCTTATGATGTCGAATAATGAGGTTTATAACCCCTAGTGGATTTCTACTTTTGTAGATCCGCCATTGCTACTATGTTTGGGTCTGTCTTGTTTATAACCCCTAGTGGATTTCTACTTTTGTAGATTTAATATATTCGGTATAAGCAATCACAGGGTTTATAACCCCTAGTGGATTTCTACTTTTGTAGATCCTTGTTTGTCTTTTCTGCCATTATAATGTTTATAACCCCTAGTGGATTTCTACTTTTGTAGATATTGCATATATCTAGGTCTTTGTTCTGGTTTATAACCCCTAGTGGATTTCTACTTTTGTAGATGACAAGTATTTGAAGGGAGTACATGAGTTGTTGAACGATAAATAGAAAAAGAGTGTTGATTTTTTGATTTTAGGTAATTTCAAAAGTATTTACTATTTTCTTTGCTAATCAAAATTTATTTTCACTAATAGCTTGTCTTACCCATCAAAATAGTTTTTTTTTAAAATTTTCCGAAAAATCATTATAAGAAATTTTAAGTCATGATTTATATAATAGTTTAACGCCTTCGAGTGATCTTTCTCTATCTTTTGATTCTATTCCAAGATCATAAAGACAATCTTCACAAATATCAAGCATATTTTGATATCACTCATCATATTGAAAAATATCATTTTTCTTTAGCTTAAAAAGGTTAATAACCATAGTATTATTTTTTTCGTCATTATTACGTAAGGAGTTTCTGAATATTCTTATGGCTATATCTTTATGAATATAATTAGTCGGCATTTTTTCAATAAAGTGCAATGCTACTGAATCTTCAAAAAAATTGTGATTAATTAAATATGAAATCACATGGAAATTTATCTCTTTCGATAGATTAAGGTTTTCCATGAGATAGGTACTTTCGTGATATGCTATCTGCATATAATATTTATTATCTAATTTAATTTTTTTTATATATTCTTCAGCCATTTCTTTTACTTTTGATGAATTAGTTATTTTTGCTGGAATTTTTATTCCTATTGATTTGCATATAAATATATTTTTTATATCTTTCAAAATATTTTTCGATATAAAATCTTGTATATTTTTTGAATTTAGAATTCTAGATATCGTTTCTGAACCTTTACTTGTATAAGACCAATGATCTTCTTCTTCTAGCGTATTTTCTATTATTGCCTTAACATTGTAAACAAAAACCTCACTTCCTATAGGATCCTTAATTGTTCATGTTATGACTTTATTAAAATAAGCAATTACTCTTTTAGTAGCTAAAGAATTTAATTTTTCTTCATAATGTTTTGATCCTTTTTCATAATGTTCTAGTTCTTTAATTGCACTGATAATTTCTTCATGCTTTCATCATAATGATATTTTTTTAAGACTTTTCTTCAAAAATTCAGGATTAGTACTATCATGAGTAATATTTGTTTTGTTATCCATTATAAAAAAAGAAAAATAAATCTGATTATCAACGTAAAAATAAATCATTGATAGAGTATAACTCTCTCTCTTGTCAAATATTTTGAGCACTTTTTTTGAGAATTTTTTGTTAGGGTAGTAATAGCAGTTATTATGCTCCAATCATCAGTATGAATTACCCTAGGAAGAGTAGCTCTTTTATCTTTTCTTATCTGTTTATCTATTGGATGAATGATAGCTATCAAGAAGTCTTTTGTTTTATCCAAAGTAGGGTAGTACTACCCTACTTCATAGACTTTTATAGGAGAGTGATAGAGTATCAAGTACATTCGTATTATTATAGAGAATAATTATCAGTGACCTTGAGAAATAAATAATATAAAGTGAAGTTTTATGATTATTCCATGAAAGAGATTTCTTATAATAAAAATATAAGAGATCTTATTATATAGATAGTATACCTTACTATACAAGATTATAGACTCTCTATTGGAGGTATAAATGATACTTGAAATAATCTCTTTTGTGTCTCTCTACCATATTCTAACTTCGCATAAGATATATTATGCGAAGTTTAGGTTATCTTGTAAAAGAAAAACTCAGTTTATCTTGAAATAGTATGTATAATAATTAATTTATGGAATATTCCATAAATTAGTTTGTCAGACAATATATATATATATATATATTTGACTTATGATATTTTATGATCTGATTATTTTTTATTTTTTTTATAACTCGTATGGAATATTATAAATCCAAAAAAAGTTATGATTGAAGATGAAGAAATCCAAAACGTAGATTGGTGAGCAATACTCCCCTATCAACATGTCGAAAACCGGAATGAAGATCGTGATCTGGTGATTGCGTGAGTATAGATATTGATGAAATTGATGCTCTCAAGCTTAAATATCTTGATGGTATGCATCTTATAGAGGCTTGTCAAATTATGTGAATCTCCAAATCATTGTTCGGGCAAATCGTAAATAATGGCTTATATAAGCTTATAGAAGGTATTGTATGAGGAAAAACTATTATTATTAAACAAACTCATGATCTATGAAATGGATTTGGAGAACCAATTATTTAGTATCAGGTTTAATATCACGAGCTAGTTGTTTAAATATCAACTCCATACGTTGCTTGAATATTGCTTTATCATAGGTGTCTTTACGAACGATATCTGGTTTACTAATATCAGCTTCATCACAATAGCTAGAAACACTATAAAAGCTATGATTTGTAGTATCAAAGGTAACAGTTCTTGTCATAAGATTTCATTGCTTCCATGTCTGTTCTTCTGGTAATTCGTAATCACTATGTATGCTAATTTTTCGTGGTAAAACTTCTCATGGTTTAATAAAATAATCAAACGTTTGTTGAACAGTAATATTTTTTTCAATACCCATAATAGGTTTTGTAGGATCTTCATTATTATATGTTTCTCATTTGGTTTTAAATTCATCTTCCATACCAAAAAATCTTCATCAAAGTGACTCCACCTTATTTTCTTTTCAATATCTTGTAAAGAATGGCGTCAATGTATCACGTAATAATGTATTTATCCCCTCTCTAAGTGGATCTTGAGTTTCGTTTGAGGATAAAGCATCTCAGACCTCTTGAGTATAAGGTGGTGGGGTTGTTTGCTTATTGACTTCATAAGTTTTGTTTTTGTCCATAATTATTGACTAAAAAATAAAAATAACTCATTCTTGCTTGTATTTACTATTCATATAATTATTATACACACTACATTTCAAAAAGCAAATCATAAATAATCTGATACATATTATTGCGGGGTAGAGCAGTCTGGTAGCTCGCTGGGCTCATAACCCAGAGGCCGGTGGTTCAAATCCATCCTCCGCAATTTTTTTTCATATTTTTTTAGCTTATATAATAGGTAAACTCACTCTTCCCCTCATGAGTTCTTGATCAATAGGTTTATCGTAATCTATAGGATATGTATTTACTCCTATTGAACATAAATAATTACAAACTAAACAAAATCCATCAAAATAAACCTTATCTTTGAGGAATCCGCATCATGATCAGCTTATCGAAGTATGTATTACTCCCCTTTTGATCCTCAAAAGGTTCCGGAAAATAAATCATAAATTTGTAAATCATGCTTTTTGATAGAGTTTTACACCCTCTCATCGACTTACTCATGATGCTTGTTTGAGTAGTATATATGATTGTCTCAGTCTATTATAAGTATGTTCAAATCATTCAATTCTTGCTGATTGTATCATTGCAATCCCCTCTTCAGTGGTGAGATAATAGCTCATTCATCACTGAAGAAGATGTGTTCACGATGTTTTACCATGTTGATATCTCTGGAGATGACCATAAATCTCATGCATGATGCTTACACACAACGATTGGGATGATCGACTAGATTGTTTATTGATATAAACAACTGGCTTTGGTCATATACTTACTTGCATATTAGTAGAACCATATAAACCAAATACAATGCGATAAGTAGATAATCAGATATGCTTTAGATGATACTCTATAAGTTGATATACTTGTTTACGATCGAGAAACTCATTATGTTCCAATCCAAGAGGAGTAAGAAGGTCGTGATAATCGACATGAAGTTGTTTTTCTAACATATCACCTTGTTTTGGAAGCAGGGTTTGATTGATAGAATCTTGAAAATTGCCAAAAAGTTTGATATTAAGATCTTGAATATTATCAGTATCTTGACGATAATACGCAAGAACTAATTCAAATTTTTGAACTAACTCGGTGCATTTATCTCTCATAAATTGGGTAAGGTTACCTTGGTCACGGAGTGTATCTACTTGATTACGAATAGACTTGATGCGATTTATGACTGGCTCTATATGAGCGATATGACGGTCACTGTATGAAAAAACTGGTGAATAAGTGCCGCCTGATTGAATAAATTGTTGATATTCTGATTGTTTATTGGTTGGATCCAAAAACCTTAAAATATCAGAACGTTCTGATAGTCTCATAATCTGCTTATCGAGTATTTTTTGACGTTTTGAAGTATAGGTAAACATATACTGATACTAATGAATTACATCCCAAAAGTCAAATAAAAACTATATTCAGAGGAGCATTTAAGCGTGTTGTTTATTTTTATTAATATTGATAGACCCCTTAACAATATTTTGGATGTTTATTTTGAAAAATACCTTTTCTTTAAGTGCCTTATATATTCATGTAGCAATAATGTGCTGATAGTTCTTAAAACTAGGTTTTATATGAATATTTCATTTTTGAATGTCTCACTTCATGTCAATGACTGAATCAAATAAGTTAGACAATCAGATATACAGTGTATTGGAAATAAATATATGTTCATATTCTAGATCAAAAAGACATCATATAGCTCTCATAAAACAAGATCAGTTCGCATATCTCGCTTTGATAAAAGTTTTTATATGAGTTGCATCGTTTGTTTGTTTTTTTGTCTCCAGTCATTTGAGTATCCAAAACTGAAAATCTTTTCTTCTATGAATACTAGTTACATGGTCAATAATAGACCTCATATATTCTTCAGCTCATCAAAAAAATCACGCCTGATAGGTAAAATCTGATCAAAGTCTTTTTGATAATATATCGAGTAGTAGATCATACTCATACGTATTCATATCAATAAGATCATCAATAACAGCAGATAGGGTACAAAAATCCTTGAAGATAGCTTTATCATATTCTGTTGTTTTTACACCTCTTTGATTAATAAACTGAAAAAATGGATCAATGTATTTATGATATCTTTTTGATCT
Organism: Candidatus Absconditabacterales bacterium; assembly: GCA_035333525.1. GTDB lineage: Bacteria > Patescibacteriota > Gracilibacteria > Absconditabacterales > Absconditicoccaceae > CALMFT01. Next base: position 9,489 of record DAOQQF010000015.1, read on the forward strand.
GTCTCAATTTTTGTTTTCATATACGATACTTGTTTGTAGTTCCATATGATACATATTCAGAGTAGGTAAAAAATATATTGAATTATAATATAACTATAAGTCAATATATTTCAAGTCAGGAAATACCGATGATATAACTAGCGAACTATTGGGAATCAAGAAAATGGGTAGTTTGCGTTTGTTATACAATCGGTATCAATTGTGACATTCGCTCACTCTACCCGAACAATCACATAGTCCCACCTTGTTTTCACTCACTTTTCATGTTTTCAAACTTTTTGAGGATGTCGGTCATAAAATAAGTACGATGAAAGGAGTCGATATCAAAACTATCTGTGATGATCTTTCTAACCATCTCACACTCTTCTTTCCAGATACTTGGATCTGGTGTTTCACAGATCATCATTCTCTCATGACTAGCACACCAACGTATGACTTGAGCAAGTCATGGAAGTCAAATACATCATTTACCAAGTGGTGCATGACGATCAAGTCTACTTCCCAACATTGCTTTGCTATCATTAAGATGTACTGCATAGAGTTGGTCAATTCAAATTGTAGTATCAAACTGATCAATATAATCAGACCAATGATTGCAGTCAATTCATCATCATTGACAGTGTGCCGTATCAATGACAAATTTTATTCACAGGTCTTTGATATATCAGTTATACAAAAGACTCATCTCTTCCAAGTTACTTCCTAGTTCACTCCCCTGTCATGCAGTATTTTCAAAACATAATTGAATAGAATAGTCACGAGTTTGTTTGAGAATATACTCCATATTATGAGCCATATTCGTCATTGCTTCATCGATAGTACGATCTTTTCATTTTCCTATATGTACATTGACGCAATCATAACCGAGAGTTGCTCATACTTTGATATCGTGAATAATACCTGCAATTTCAACAAGAGCTTGGTCATAGGGTTTACTCAAATTGGCAATATAGTTACTATGTACGATTCAGCCTATCTGATTATATTGTTTTCTTAGGGGTAGAAGTGATGTGAGATAATCAGAATCAAATGGCGGTATAGCATTACTTCTAGGCGATTTGGTAAAAATTTGACACGTGTTACCTCCATATATATTCTCTTCTTTCCAAGCATTTTCCAATCCTCCGGCAATACTTGTATGATGTCCTATTCTGAGCATATGATCTTACTATAAAATAAATGTTTATCAAAAATTTGATTTTTGAAAGAATCTTGGATATATTAAAGTTGATTCCGAATAAAAGATATTTTGATACATTTTTTACTTTATGTAGTATTATTTTATATAGGGTTTTTTAATCATACTATGCGACACAATCACTGATCAAACAAATTAAGTCATTTTATCATTGGACTTGATGGCACACTAACTACCACTAAGTTGCAATGAAAAAAAATGAATTATTTATTGGAGCATGCTGTCAGATCATGTTTTATAAACCTCACAAAAAATAATTCCTCTTTATTGGAACGTAGGATAAATACGGAACTCTATGAAAGTCTTCAATCAAATGTGAATATTAATAACACCAATGATATACTTTTTTTATCACAACTTTTTCAGGAACTATTAGATAAAGAACAGTCTTTTAAGAATGTTACTACTGAAAATATTAGATCTTGGAAAAACTATATTAAGAAAAAATTATCTGAATGATCTGTATTTAGTATTCAATCATGATATATCAACCTCTCTGATCAAAGTACTACTATCATGCTTTGATATTTTATCAAAATGCTTTCTGTTCTTATGGATCAAGAAGAAGATTTTATTAGTAAATTACTATGAGAAACCTATTGAAATAACAAAAATGATTACGATATACTATGACGCTTGCTATGGTCCAATGATTTACTTTTTACTTGAAGAATATTATTAGTATTACATGATGATGGATTATATTGTTATATTGCAACTCAAGACGTCTTCCCCTCCAAGATATTCAAGGTACGTATTATGGATATTAATGATCAACATTTATGGTGATTTCTTAATCTCTTAACGAGTTGAACACTTTGTGAAAAAAAGACAAAAAATGCTAAAAATAAAGAACATAGCAACATTATTATTCCATTACAATCTATCCAAGAACTTGAACTATATATACATCCAATCAAAAGTATAATTCAACAATCCGGTAATAAGAATTAGTACTACTTTTATCCTACACTCCCCTCCATTTCAAGTTCAACTAACTTATTAAGTTCTCACGCATATTCAAGTGGAAGTTTTTTTACAATAGGAGAGATAAAACCATTTACAATCATAGCCATAGCCTTTGTTTCATCCAAACCACGAGACATGAGATAGTGTACAATAATTTCATCTATCTTTCAAGCCGATGCTTCATGCGCTACTGTTCATTCTGCGTTATTAACTTTGATGGTGGGTATGGTTGTAGAAACTGAGTATTCATCCATGAGTAAAGCATCACACTCAGTGCTATTAGTTGCTCAATGAGCAGAAGCTTTGATATCTACTATACCACGATAGACGTTAATACCCCCGTCTTTGGAGATAGACTTAGAAATAATAGTAGATGTGGATCGTGGTCCAATATGGATAACTTTTGATCATACGTCTTGGTGTTGTCATGCAGTGGCAACCGCAACTCCAATATGATCTGCTTTGGATCTAGCTCACTTTAAAATACTACAAGGATAGAGCATCGTTGTTCATGATCACATATTTCATCCTATTCGTTCCATTACACTATCATCATCTACTATAGCACGTTTGGTATTCAGATTATAGGTATTTATGGATCGATTTTCTACACTTGAATATCTCATTCTTGATCTTTTGCCTACATGGATTTCTACCAATCCCGCATGAAGTGATTTACTATCAAATTTTGGAGCACTGCATCATTCGATATAATCACACGATGCATCATCTTCGACAATAATCAATGTATGTTCAAATTGTCATCAGCCAAATGTATTCATACGAAAATAAGCCTGCAACGGTTCGTTCATCTGAACACCAGCTGGTATGTAGATAAAAGTACCTCCAGACCATACAGCACCATGGAGTGCTGCAAACTTGTGGTCAGTGGCTGGTACAAGCTTCATAAAGTATTTGCGAACTAGATCTTCATGGACTTTGAGAGCATTGGACATATCGTCAAAGATTACTCCTTGTTGTGCATACTTTTCTTTGAGTTTATGATAGACCATCTCAGCGTCATATTGTCATCCTGCTCCAGCCAAGTATGATTTTTCTGCTTCAGGTATACCAAGTTTTTCAAACTTATCTTTGATAATCTGAGGCACTTGTGATCGATCTTTGGCATAACCAGTATATCATGTTGATGGTTTAGCGTAGTACACAAGATGTGATGTATCCAATCAAGATAAATCTGGTCCCCATGAAGGATTTGGAATTTTTTGGAATATCTCAAGACTCTTGAGTCTATGCTCGAGCATCCATGTTGGTTCTTTCATATCACGAGAAATTCATCTAACTGTCTCTTCACTGAGTCATGAAAGATACACATCATAAGAGATTTGATCTGAACTATCAATAATAGACTTGAGATCAGACATATGATTTGAAATAATAATGTTAAAAATTACTCTAGAACTGCTTTAATTTCAATGTTATTTTTACCCTTCCTGTAGTTTTTTTTGATTTTTGTAAACGCTTCACGTAGTAATTTATCTACAAGAGGAAGTGATATATTTAATTTTTTTGAAATAAATTGATTAGTAGCCTCATAGTATAATTCTTTATCTCTGAATCCATATTTGTATTCAATAATTGCTCTTTGTAGATAGGATTTTTCTATTGAACGATTTTTTGAGAATGTATATGTTCATAATTCATTATCATTTTTTTTCATTATATCGTACAATTCATCATCACAAATAAGTTGTAGTATTTCTTTGGTTATTGTCTTGAATCCATTATGATTGATCTCACATTCAGTTGATGATATTCCATCAGAGAAAATATCATGTAATGTGCGATCTGATTCGTCAGATAAACATTCATCAAGAGAGGAGATAGTAGTCTTATGAATTGGATCCATTCACATGTTTCATAACTCTTCGTCAGTGGGTCCTCTTTCGTTCTTGTGTTCAAATCATGCAATAAACTTATTGATTGATACTATATTATTTACTTTATTGTAAGGAAGACGAATTAATCTACTTTTGTCAGCAAATGCTTTTAGTATGGACTCTCTAATTCGTCGTACTGCGTATGAAATAAATTTAAATCATTTTGTATGATCAAAACGTTTTGCTGCTTCGATCAACCCCTGATTACCTTCACTTATCAAATCACTTAATCCCAAAAATCTATCATTATGATACTGTTTAGCCACTGAAACAACGAAACGCAGGTTTGCATTTACCAGTTGTGTCAAAGCATCTTGATCTCATGCTTGAATGCGTTTCGCAAGCTCTACCTCTTTTTCAGGGGTTATCATTGGTATACGGTTAATTTCATTCAAATACTTATCTATAGAAGATTCAGATCTACTAGTTATTGTTGGTTTAATCTTTAATTGTCTCATAGCTATAATATCTTTGATATAAAAGTAAATCCATAGAAATGAGATATATACATAATTATCTTTATAAGATTGTCAATGAAATAAGATGATCAATTGTTTTAACTAATTGTCCCTTGAAACACACATCAAAACTGTTACTATAGGATATATTGTTATAATAACTCATGAAAATACTCTTTGATCATCAAGTTTTTTCACTTGAAGTTATGGGTGGTATGTCCAAATACTACACTCAACTTATGCAGGGTTTGATTGATGAATGACATGATGTTGTAGTTCCTGTACGACGAACTCACAATTACTACTTACAATCAAAAGCAAAATACTTAGGTTGGAGAAATTATCGAACATGGCTACAACGCCTATCATTCAAATGAAGACAAAACCTCGTATTTTGGTTTAATAAAATTCTCTTTTTATGGAAGTATAAAACACTACTTCAATGAGTTGACTTGGTTCATATAACCTTGTATGATCCATATATGATCGATATATTAAAAGATCTGAATATCCCTTATATATTCAATGTGTATGATCTGAATCATAAGACACAAGCCCCCTCCAAGAGACTTTTTGATCTTAAAATGTGTGATTATTCTGAACATGGTATTACTGCTCTTGGTAACCAAGCAAAGGCTATTATTTGTATTTCCTGACAAACTAAAAGAGATTTACTTCACTATTATCCAACTATAAAAGAATCATTAATTCATATTATTTATCATGGTATTGATGTAGATTATTATAGATTACTACTAACACAATCTCCTGATCAATTACTACCAACCACACCATATATCTTATTCATATGAAAGAGAAAAGCATTATACAAAAATTTTGAGCGTTTTATATATGCAGTTGCACCTCTTTTGTCAGACACTATGAATCTTGTTTGTCTTGGACACGAGTGATTTTCTTCATATGAATATTGATTGTTCGCATCCTTATGAATCACTCATTATGTCAAACAAGTAACATGAGATGAGTTATACAAAGCTCACTTACTCAATCAGTGTTCTTGTTTTGTATTTCCCAGTTTAGCTGAGTGATTTGGTATTCCAATTATTGAAGCATGGGCTTGTGGAGCTCCTGTTGTATGCTCATCGATACTAGTATTTAGAGAAATAGCACAATGAGCTGCACTCTATATGGATTGATCTAATGGTGACAATATGTGTGAAATTATCAATGCCGTTATTCACAACAAAACATTACAAGATAATCTGACACAACAATGATATCAGAGAGTACAATCATTTGATAAATCAGTTGAAATAACTACTACCTTATTACTTTATCGTCATTTAACTTTTTAATTGTGTACTATGTTTGATTCATTAGGTAATCAGCTTATCGAACTTATAAATCATGTATGATATCGATGATTATTTATAGCAAGTTTCTTGGAAAATCTTATTCCACCAATTCCTAGTGAGGTTATTATGCCATTGGGTTGATATTTAGCATGAACTGGAAAATTGAATTTGATTACAGTGATTCTTGTACTTGCTTTGTGAAGCACGTTGTGAAATATTCCCTATTATTTTATATGAAGACGACTACACCAAAAAAAAATTAAAAATTTTGTAACTCGCTATGGTAGATACTTTTTTACCAAGCCAGAATATGTAGATGATCTGTATGATGTCTTCCAAAAAAATGATCGTAAAATAGTGTTTTTTGGGAGATTTTTACCATGAGCAAGAGCTTTTATTGGACTACCCGCAGGAAGTTCTCATATGAATTTTCTTCAATTTTTTCGATATACATTTTTTGGAACACTTGTGTGGACTGTTTTTCTTGTTTTTTTATGATATTGGTTTGGCTCTCAATATGATATTGTTGTCAAATGGCTCGAAGAATATAAACACATTATGTATCCACTCATTATTATTGGATGAATGATTCTCATAGGACGAATTGTTATGAGAAAAAGAATTAAGAAAAAACAATAAAGTAGTATAACTCCTGAACTTTACCATCATCGGTATTTATAATACATAGTTCCTTTTAGAAATGTAATTAGTATTGGTATGATAGGTAAAAACAATCCATCACATTTAGAAAAGAATAGTAGTATTTATTGATTACCCAAGACAATAAATACACCTATTGATACTACTTCACTTGAAAGTATTTTGAGAGTATCATATCCATGAATTATTTCTCGTATCAAAGGTATTATAAAAAAAGAATTTTCTGCACTTTTGTCCAAAACATCAAAAAATAGAATAGATCAACACCATACATACATTGACAACTGTATCGTATGACTCCATAATATGCTAAGATCTCTTCAAAAAATTATTGATGCTGTTGATGCGAATGATGCTAATCAACAATGTTCATACCAAGATTTTCAAATTATTTATGGTTTATATGAGATATTCCTTGATGACCTCAAAAGATTTCATCTAGTATCTTATGGAGAGTGCTCATTGTATGAATCATGAACATCATGAAAATCTCTCAATAAAAAATGGGAAATAAATAAGGATACCATTACAGGAGAATTTCATACATTACTTCAGGAATGGTGAGTTCTTGATAAGCAGTTTATAAAAGAGTATTATTATAAACCATGTGTAACCTTTTTTGAGTCAACCCTTAATAATCGAAATATGACTTCAACTCCTGAAACACGACAATATAACAATGATCATCTATACATCTATCGTACTATTAAAAAATCTTTTGATAAGCTGATGATATTTAAGAAAGCTCTTTGAGTACTCTATCCATGATAAATAATACAATCAAGTACCTACTTTATTTACTGTTTTTCTTGTAGATCATATGCATTCTCGTCTTATCTCTTTTTATAAGTCACTAGCAACCAAAACAATAATGCAACGAATCGAGTTGTTTATTAGTATATTTATTTTTGGTCTGATTATCCATTTTATATGAATAACGTTTTTACAATTTGTCGTTTGAATCAAAGCACCTTTTATAACACTTATTAGTCTTTGGAAAGAGATAGTGATACTATTATTGATGGGATTGATTATATGGATCAACGTCAAACGCTATGGAGTAGCCTGATGGTTAGATAGAATAACAAATGATATATACTTCAAGCGATTATGTATAGGAGTATGATGACTTATAGTTATAACCTTGATAAGTTCTTTGATTAATGGTTCGTTTGGTGGTCATTATATAGTTGCAGCAAGATACAATTTTATCCCCTTTATTGTGTTGATTATCTGATATCAGGTTGCTCAGTTTATCTCTCATTGATGGATTAAGTGAATAACTCATACGTATATCTTACTTATAAGATGGGTTATTGGATTGAGTATTATACGATATTTTATTCTCTCTACCTTGCCAGGAGCTCTCAAAATAGTTGGATATGATAGACATGTATATGAAGGGAAAATTGGTGAAAGACCTCCAGCAGTGTATTATGCGGCACTTGATCATGGAGCACCTCGTAATCAATTTATATGGGAGAGACCTATTTATTTTGGGTTTTATCTCATTGCATTTTGGCCTTTGTTTTTTCTCCTTTATGTAAGAAAAGCCCCCAAAACAGAGGCGATTTTCTATGGATCACTCTATATGATAGCTGTATTTACTACTTTTTCAAGATCGGCTTGGTGAGTATGGCTTATACTAACAGTTATTATGGGTCTTTTGATTTATGGTAGATCATCACTCAAGTATCTCAACTATTTACTTATTCCAATCCTGATATGATGAGCATTAGTAGGAAGATATTTTTATTATGAATTATTTGGTCCAGGGAGAAATTTTAGTAATACCTGACATATCAATGCCTTCTTCAAAGCTCGAGAACTCCTTCAGTCGCATTGGTTATGGTGAGTATGAGCTTGATCAGCAGGACCAGCGAGTCATCAATTGGGTATAGGATTTAATCCTGAGAATCAATATTTGCAAATATGGTTAGAATATGGGATATTCTGATTGATAATATGGTTGATATTGGTGGGATTTCTAACAATCAGTGGTGGAATGAAACGTTGATGGAATCATATCACATCATATTGGGCAAATACATATATAGATAAACGAGACAATCATAGATTGGTCCTCCTTTCATGTAATCTTGGGTTGTTTGGTCTTGCACTATGTGGTCTTGTTCTGCATTCATGGGCAGACAAAATGGTGATACGACCTCTTATGATGATCTATGGATTATGGCTTGGAACAAAGAAAGATAAGGAACCTGGGGGAAATAAGTAATATAAAACGAAGTTTTATGATTACGACATGGAAAAAGTCCCGAAGTCTCGGGATAAAATTTCTCGGGAAGCTCGTCATATGCGGATTTTACAAGATCAAAGGATTTACTATTATAGGTAGTTTTTCATTAAGTAAGAGTTTTCCCCAGCTTCCATAAGTAATGTCTTGCTATTATCCAAGTTCCAAAAGTTCTAACTCATTATCATGGGTATGGTTATTGATGTGATCAAATAATCATCACCTGTGAGGAGAAGAAACTACCCCAAGTTTTGCTAATTGTTCAGTGTTTCAGATTATATAAAGATATCATAAATATCGGAATACTCTAAAATATCACTCGATGAGTGTATTGATATAAGCCAAAAATAACACCAATCAAAAAAAGATCGTATAGACAACAACATCAGCAACCGTTCATACAACTCATAATAGTTGAAGTAAAACAATTACTGCGACTGGTATACCAATAATAAAAAGCACATTAAATAGTGCTCTCACTCCAAACAACAAACTAATACCAACAAGCTTTGAAGTTGTACTAAATGATTCAAAACTCAATGTAAAAGATTTTTTGATAGCATCAAAAACTCCTATTTTTTCAACAATAATAATGGTTTTGGTAAACTGAAAAAAAAGAGTAACAAGGGATACAATAAGAAATCGTAAAACCATCAATATGGTAACCAGTCCATTGTTTATTTGATAGACAAAAAGTTTACTGAGAATATTGATAAAAACAATGATGTTAAACATGAACACCATTCATTCAAATTTAGCGATATGATGAAATTGAGTAAAACCAAAAGATAAAGAGTTGCTCAATCTATGATTGTGATGTAAGTAATGTACAATGGCACACTCTCCTATTGGCCCAAAAACAAAGTATCAGAAAAATAAAAAAAGACCAATAAGTAGCACTGCTCAGGTGATATGATCAAATGAAAAGAGATTAAAGATATAATGTATTACCTCATTACTTGTATTAAGGTTAAATTCATTTTCAATATAAAAATAAGCATTATAAATGAGTACAACTACAAAGATGAGACTATGAGCAAAAAGTGTAAATAGCGTTAGTTTAGTGAGTTTGCTATTATTGATAAGCTGAAGATATGAATGAATCAGTATTTTACGAATCATACCTACTATATAATAATGTTGATAGAAAGTTCAATCAAAAAAACCTCTTTTACGTGGTGCCGTAGTATAAAACCTGTAAGAACAATAATGGAGTATTGTTTGTCGCATACACGACAATATTATCCAACTCCTTGAACAAGGTATCAGATTGTACGGGAGGCTCACCAAAAAAGAAGCCCTTATAGTATACGATTTAAACACTATTGATCCAATGCAAGTAATACCAATTAAGTATTAAAAGAATCAGGTTCCTTAGATAATTACTCTTTTGATCATCGGATCTCGATGTATCATCTCATACACGATTTTTCCTCAGACATAAAAATAATGGTACATAGTATTTGATTGATTCAAGTCAGATGAAATAATATGAACTTGATTCCCAATTGCAAGTCAATTTCATCATCAAGGTTCTCATCCATATAATGTACTATAATTCATACTAATTCTACCTACTAAAGGATATAATTTGGATCAAATTCATGCCTCCCATCATATGCTAGATAACTGCCTATCCAATCATTCCTTGTATCCAAAAGGAAAGGTGGCTATTAGTGATTTATGTTCTGCTGTCCATGTACTACCATATCATACTGTACCACCTGTATCAATAATTTGGATAGCGGTGATAGTACTATAAACATCCATAGCAGGTTGTAACATAGATCACAGAGGACTAAACGATGATTGAGATCATAAATACATCGGATCATAACCATATAAACCAAGTCATAATCTTCCGGCGGTACATTCTCATACCGTATCAGTATTGTTTATCATACCGGCAGATGCTTCAAGATGAATATATAGTGGCTCGTATCAAGCATTTCTGACTATCTGTAATCACTCATAAAAACGATTCACTTGTATCTGATTGAGCTTATTTCATGGATCGTCAGCACACGCAAGATGTGACATATAACCTGTTACTTTTACATTAGGATACGATTTGATACAATCCAAAAGAGTATGTAAGTGTTCGATCTGGACTCCTTCCCTATTCATACCCGTATTCACAAAAATATGGATAGATATCTCTTGATGAGTAGATAATAATCAAAGTATCTTTATTGTCTCCAATGTTCGTACCGCAAGATGTGTTCTTTTATAATCAAAAAGACGATAGTTTTCTCATCGTGTTTCTCATAACATCAGAATTTTTTTATTGGTATAGGTATTGATAATCTGATACTCCGGATAGCTATCAACAGCAATCATATAACACAAAGGAATTAATTGCAAGATAGTAGCTATTTGTTTGATGCCATGACCATATCCATTTGATTTAACTACTGGTATGATAATATAGTCAGGTTTGTGATGTTGAAACACTTTGAAATTATGTTCAATCGCTTGTCTTTTTATAGTAATAGTATTTAATGATTGATAAGAAGACTTTTTATTAAAAAAATGTTTGATTGTATGATAAAAATCCATTGTAATTCATACTAAAAAAATAATACCATCATGGTATGAAACTTTCTGATAATTTCAACTCTTTGTGAACCGATAGCAAAAAGCTCTTACAGACTGCCAGTTTTGTTTCATTTCTTTTTTTGAGTTCCTGTTCACATCATATCAGAGAAACACTAGATAATATAAACAATCTGCAAACATTAACTACCCATAGTGTATGGGAGCAACTTCCAGATACGTTACAGGAACTTGGTAGTGACTTGCTTCATTCTGTACTTAATAAAGACAATCATGTATTTCAAGAACATGAGTGAGTTACTATCAATGAGGTCTTATTTATTGATAGTTACTCTGATCATGAATGATTCAAAGCTCGTATAGCACTATGGTGAGATGATCATATAGCTCAAATGATACTAGATCTCAAACTAGATCCCTCTACTGGTGCCATATGGTATCATATTATAGACAATGAGAATACACTTACTCATAACGACATCATTAGCTGATATGGATTACTCTTTCAACAACTTGGTATACTAGTCCATAAGAGATGAATACGTATAGAATTAGATCAAACCAACAAAAAATGAAAAAAACTCTATAGAATATAATAATTTTCTATACTATTTTTCATTGACATAATGTATCACTTCCTCATCATGTCCAGCCTTTTGCTTGCATGAGTTTTTTTGCGTCCCCAAAGGGAGAATAGATAACAAAGGAATTCCCTACAAGAATAGTACAATCATAATCCAGTTGGTTTGATTTGAAATAGATTTGAATATCCTTGGGAGAGATAATCAATGGATCAAATGAAACAGTTCAGGTACTTATCTTTAATTGTTGATCAATCATAGTATGTTTGAAAGATTCAATGAGCGATAGATTGACCTGATGATCTGATACCATCTTACTGAGTTTTTCTTCAATTTGTCAGACAGAACAATCCAAAAGAGTCCCAATACGATCAAGCAATCATCACTGTTCGTGATTGTATTCTACAACTTTTGGTCATGTTAGTGCAGTGATTCTTTTGATGCCACTTGCAACCGCTTGTTGTCAGATTATAATAAATGCTCCTATATCTTTGGTATGAGAAACATGAGTTCATCCACACAACTCAAATGAATAATTATCATGAAGTATTTGACCCTGATCATCAAGTTTACTTATTTTTACCGTTCTTACTATGTTTCCATATTTATCCTCAAAAAATGCCTTAGCTCACAAACTTGTTGCTTGATCAAATGACATTTCTTGGATAATTACTGGTGATGAATGTTTAATGATATTGTTAATAGTGTTTTCAATATGAGTTATTTCCATCTTATCCAGCAATCTATCAGCATAAAAATCAAATCTAAGATAATCAGAATCCACCAATGAACCAGCCTGTTTAGTCTGGGGGAAAAGAGTAGCAAGTTCGGTATGAAGAAGATGAGTAGCTGTGTGAGCTCTCATTTTTGCATATCTTTGAGATTGATTGATGATAAGTTCCATAGAGTTTTTTGTAAAAAAGATGAATATATCATCAGTAACTATTTTCAGCAATCTTTCAACCCTATTAAGATCTTCCAAGATAGTATAGGAACCTTGGGAAATAAGTAATACCAATTACGTATCAAAAGAGAACTATTATTT
>DAOQQF010000016.1:0-22025 GCA_035333525.1 Candidatus Absconditabacterales bacterium
TCCTATATAATTAGAAGTGATTTTCAAGTAGTAATATCTATATTAGCAATACCCTCATTTTATATGGTTGACTAATATTATTGTGTAGCTTGTCTGACATAACTATCGGGGTCTTTGAGAAACTTGATTTGTGAGTATCTATCATAGTCCATGAGATAGAGTGAAAACTCTGGTATGAGAGTACGACTTCCATCCAATGTGACAAAAATAGGCGATAACTTCCAATCATCATTTGGATTCAAGAGAGCTGAGAAGAAAAATCATTTATAGGTTCGTTCTACAAAATATTTTTCTCATTTCGTGATGATAGTTGTGGGGGTGAGACCTAAATTATTAAGCATCCTATCTGATACTGTTTTTTTTGGATCATACTCATTGGTAGAGTTGGTTGATCATCCTGGAGCATAGATTGATGGGAAAGAAGAGGATGAGCCTGGTTTATAGGTATTAAGATCAAGTTCATTAGTTGTTCAGGAGTTAGAAGAGGTACTGATACTAGTATTGGTAGTATTGCTCGCTGTATTGGTCATAATACCGATATTATTACTGCTATTCGTGTTGGTGTCGGGCTTAGTGTCGATAGAAGATGGTTTCTGATTATCATTTCATTCAGTAATATGCTCTGATGGAATGGTGTTAGTTTGATTGTTTGTTGTGTTAGTTCAACTTGATGATAGTCATTTAGTGATTGTTGAGTCAATACTTCCTATAAGTGTATTGATGACCGAGTTATCGACTCATACGGATGATGATCAACTAATAACTGGCAATGCTTCTCATAAGGGTGGATGAGTTTGGGCATAGTCAGTTGGTAAAATAATATCAGGGCTTACTCTACTTCTAAGACTCAATATATTAAGTCCATCACCATTATTGAAAATATCTAATCTATCAATCATGTTTTGGAGATCACGAACAGTGTCTACATTAACAACTTCTTGGAGTTTGATACAACCGGGTATGAGATAGTGGTTATGAAACTTGTAGATAATATCAATTGTTCGTTGGTCGATACTAGGTGATTTAAGATATTCTGATACAAAAAGTCGATATGATGAGAGAAAATCAATATCGATAGTTTCTCCTTGTATCTGAGAGTCAAGTATTTGCATAGCACTAACTAGTTTGTAATTGTCTCGTTGTTTATTGTTTACTAGTCCTGTTGTGAGTACTGTATCAAGTTCTTTATTAATGGATTGCCATATACGAATTGTGTTGTATTGATCTTGGTATGTTGGTTCACATGTTTCTAATAAAGTATCTCGAAGAGGATTGATGGTATTGGTGAGCATAACTTGTTTGAGTACACTTTGACAAAAATTCTGATGAATACCAGAGTGAGTAACAAGTGATGGAACGATGCTCATAATACGTTCTTTATCAAAATCCATATCTATACGATAGACCTGTTGTGCAAATTGTTTAATATTGTATTCACAAAAATCAGGTAGAACTTTCCATCGAGAGTTAAGACATTCAAGTTTAAACTCTTTGATACTATTTACTTGAGGAAGTTTGTATGTTATGGGTTTGATTGAGTATTGATGTAGTGATCCGGAATCAATTTGAACAAAATTGGTAATATAGTTGCTTACACGTTCAGCATTGGTGGAACCCAAATAATTCAATGAACTCATTGGTGTGCTATATCTAGGTAAGACAGTATCTTGATAGGTTATGAAGTTATTGTTACTGATATATCTTCCTTCTCGTGATCCAAATGATCAGCCTATCCCATATCACATAAAATCTCCTAATGCAAAACCACTGTGATTGAAATACAAACGTGATGCTTGGATAGTTCCTCATGATTGGATAAATCATATATGATATGATTCATGATGAGTTTGGATATTTATATATGACCATAGATAATATCAAATAATACCAATCCCTATAAGTGCACCCATACCAAAAATAACGTACTTTTTGAGTAAATCATACGTATGAATATATCATGCGATAATCTGATTTGATGTAGTGGGAGTAGTAAACATGGGTTGATAAGATTACTATGAATATGTTTTTTGTTTATCCTTGTTTAATAGGTTCGGCGGTATGTTGTGCTGTCTGGATATTTTTAGCTTGTTGAGTATTGTTTTTTGGTTCTGCAAATATAATAATTCTTTTGTCTCTGGTTCATACTGGGTAGCAACCCATGAGAGCGAGTTTTTTTTCATTATGATCATAATGTTTTTCGTATACTTTACCTACTTCAGTAGGTTTGACGATTTCATGTTTTTTGACTTCATACTCATACATCTTTCATCACCAAATGAGTTGTATAGTTTGACCCTCTTTGAGTTGAGGAATTTTCGAAAATATTGTATTATATGCAGATTTAACCCAAAAATAATTACTAGTATGTCACATAATCATAGTTGTTCCTTGTTCATCAGGTCCCGGAGTAGTTGGATAATGTACTACTCATTGTTTGAGTTCATCGGTAAAAAGCCCTTCTTTCATTTTGGTTGTAACGTCTCCATTGACTGTTACAATTGGTGCTTGTAGTCCTAATTCTGGAATGATAATTCTATTATCAGGTGGTAGGAGATTAAATTGAAAATCAAGTGTTTGAGCTCTTGTCTTATGGTATGAGTAGATACGATCACGTTGATTGGTCTTGTGTCATTGAGTTTTAAACATCAGATCTAAATACGCTTGTTTGGGTGATTGACTAAATTTTGCATTATCACTCGTCGATCCAATATGAAATTGTTGGACTCCATTTCGTAGTTCGGCTATCTTTTCTCAGTACAAACCCGCATTGGTTACAATATTTCCGACCAAAAAACTTACTATCACCACAAGTCAAATTTTACCCATATCTCGCCATGTAAACATAAGTGATGATTTGCTTTTTTGTTTCTTGTGTGTGGAATAATCATAATGATCTATGGAAGCATGATATACTTCATGTTTGTGTTGATATTGTTCGATAATCAGATCATCTAACGTGAGCATAATACTATTTCTATAAGATAAAATTATGATTGATGAAATATTATACTCATACGTTCTGTGAAAGTCAAACTTTGGACGAAAAGAAAAACAAGCCCTCCGAGGAGGACTTGACTTGTATGAAAATAGATGTTATGAATGAAGGAGAATGTCGTGAAGATTATAACAAGTAACAGGTATAGTTGGATAATATTTATGAAAAGACAGATAAAGAGTAAATTTATTCAAGTAAGGATTTGATTATCAGTATTTTGAGCAATAAATTATCAGTAATAGTAAAAAACCTCTTGCATTCTCTCTCTTTAATTATTTTACTATTGCCTGTATAGTTTGTATAGGTATAAAATCTATAATGATGTCCCAATCGTATGGTGATCAAACGTTCTTAAAAGCGTTTCGTGAAGTTGCTCATGAGCATGGTATTGATCCAAACTCTGAGAAAGGTAAACAAGTCAAACAAGATATTCATCTTGACGTACTTGCTAAAATGGACGAATCTGTAAAAGATTCTCTTTATCAGGATTACCGACAACTGCTAAAATCAATGAATTAGTAGATATAAGTAAACAAACTACTATTCATTGATATTGTAATTCTAACGTATTCACGAAATGAATGGCTGTATTATACAGCCATTTTTTATTGATGTTATTTATGAGAAGTCATAATCATCGGGATTGAGCCCAATAGATATAAACATCTCTTTTATCTCTCTGAGTTTTTTGGATAGTTCATACTCTATGGCAATGCGATTGGGGAATTTATCAATATTTTCTTTGAGAGAACGAAAGTGCCAACCCTGAATAAGTAATGTACTGATTTTTGTCTTATCACTATTTTTGTAGTATTGTATATAATCTGCCAAAGATGATAAAGCATTTGGGAATTTAGAAATCTTATATATGATTTTGGAATGATCAACTCAGGGGATTTGATACAATATTTTAAACATATATCGTTTATAGTAATATTTTAAAAAGAGTGCTATTAGTTTATTTGTATCTACACGATTTAGTCGTTGTTCTTTTTTTTCCCGAATTTTATCAAAGTGACCCTGTTCTATAGTTACTTTTATGAGTTGTAATATTTGATTGGAGGTAAACTCTTCACTATAATATAGTAGTACATATCGATCTTTTGCTCTGATTCGATAAGTAATAATTTTTTGTTTTTGTTGTAGAGTGAGATATTTTTGATTACAAATAAGATTGCGATAATGTACAGGTTTGTTGAGTAAAAGTTTAATAATCAATGCTTGTTGTGAGGAAGTAAAATTATCAAAATAGTCAAAAAATGCCTGATCGGTTAGGGTCATTTTGATAATTTTTTTGATAATAGCTTCAGTATTGAGCTTATCAAAATGTTTTATCTGCTTAATAATACATCTTGAATAACCTGTTTTGAACAGTGTGTCAAAAATATGTTGTTGTTCTTTTTTGGTAAGCATTTATGAGTAAGTAGTATATAAAAATAATATTTTATTTGATTGACCATTCGTTATGTAGATTCTTTCTTATATCGGTTCCTAGTGTACCAATAATCATAATAATAACGATAATGCTAAACAAAGTAAAAAAATCAAGCTATGAAAAAGCCCTCAGAGGAGGACTTGACTTGTAGGTGGATAAATGGTATGAATGAAGAAGAATGTCGTGATATTCTGATTTAATGATGAGTGTCAGGCTTTTTGGTAGTTGGAGCTGATTGAACTTTGGGTGCATCAGTTCTCAGAATATCTCCTATTTTTTTGCCAAATCAGTTAATGATAGGAACCAAGGATGTTCATCACTCGATAGCATTTCCAATTATATTTCTGATTGATTTAATACGATTTTGGAACCATGTGGTTCATGTATTTAGTAGTCCTCCCAAGATATTTTTGGTTCATTCATATCAGTTTTTGATGGTATTGTTTACTGTGTTTTTGGTATCAACAAAAGCGCTTTTAATCTCATCTTTGAAATTTCCTACGAGATCTTTACCGCGATTGATAATATTACTAGGTTTGTAAGAGAAATCCATTCCGAGTACTGACATGATTATATGTAAAATAAAATAAATAATGTGTCCAACGAAGTATGAAAACATTGTAATTAACTTACTTATTTTGTCAAGCCTTATGTGAAATAATCATGATGACGTAGGTATTTTTTAATGAGAGTAGTTAACGAGGTTTGTACGAGCCAGATTTGAGTGTTTGTAGTTTATGATCATCAGACATAGTATTGTATATACCATCTAGATCAGCATTATTATCATGTTCAAATATTAGATCTTTTATATTTTCTGCGTTTTGTGTATTTTCAATTCGTTCGGTGATGTTTTCAGGAGTTGATGCAGGAGGAGTGGTTGGGGTATTTACTTCGGTATTATTGGAGGGAGTCGGAGGAGGTGAGGAGGGGTTATTAGAGGGTGGTATGGGTGAGGATGTGGAGGATCAATCACTTGGTGAAGGAGCAGGAGTGTTTGATCAATCTATTTTAGATTTATTGTTTGGGTGTAAGGTGCTTCAGGTAATATAGTCAATAATATAAGAACTTGATTGTATAGTATCCGTTCAGAATCGGTTACTGACTATTTTATCGTCAATAATTCCATTAATAGTTAATAAAATTAATTTCATATATATATTACCAGTGAGAACGTTTGAAAATAACCAGTTTTTACCAGCACCGAGGATTCACTCTCCTACTCAGTCTCGTAAGAGTTGTTTTGCTCATCATACATTATCTTCTCCATCTCGCATACCATGATCGACAAATCACCATGCAGCATAGAGTAAAGTAAATAGTCTTTCATTTCAGTACTTCTCTGCACTGTTTTTTAATAATCAAAACATTATTCTTAGTGGATATACAAGGGGTGATTTTAATGCTATGAGGTCACCAAATATTTTTTGTAAGTCTTGAGGAGATTTATTTTCGTATGTTTTTTTCATTTCTCCAAATTTTAATTCAATATATGACTCTATTCTTTCAATATTAACAGATGATCATAAAAGTTTAGTCGTTTTTATTTCTGCTTCGAGTAATTTTCCATATGCTTTTACTCATTCATTTCTGCTTTGAATAAATAAGTCGGCTATCTCTTGATAAGGGCCATAACTCGTAGCATCCATAAAATCCTTTATAGTTCGTTTTTTTAATGTTCATAGTTTTCATCATCCATGTTGTGTGTTTAATATCGTTTTAAGTGAATTATTAATCTCTGCCATATCGGTTGTATAAAAATCTGCTATACTTCAGCTACTTTTTGTATTTCATTGCATTTCTGCTTTATTAATCATAGCCATCGATATTTCAGGATGGCTCATGCCTAATCACTTACCGTAGATACTGAGTTGTATTATTTTTTTTTCATTATTTCGTCATTGGGTTGTGAGGAAATCTGTTAATACTTGGCTAAATGCTCTGTTATGATATATATGAGAACTATTTATCACATTTTTTTGATAATCGGCATATAGTTCCACTAGTTTAGTATACTCAGAAAATCATGGCACTTCTGGATTTTTGTTTGCCAACATCACAATATCAGTTAAATATCTTTTAGCAGACTTTTCTTTATTTATTCATTCTTTGATTTTATTAAGTTGCTCATTAAGTGTATCTTTATATCATGCTACTTTTCTTGTTATTTGTGCCTCTTTTTTTGACAATATTTGATCTGATATTTTATTATCAGTTAATATACGACCAATAGTATTAGCCTCTTTCAGTATTCAATCAATATCATCAAGTCAATCATTTACCGATTTTTCAGATGGTTTCACTTCTTTGCTTGTAGTATCAATATTACTTATGGTGACATCAGTTCAGTTGATAATGGAGTCATAATAGGTTTCAATTTCCTTTTTTAAAATATTTTCAATATTTCCTTTTATTGTTGATATATCTCAGTTATTTATGATGTTTTGATCTTCTGTATCATATTTTTTATTTCATCTACGAATATCCTCTTTTATATCTTTTATTGATCATAACAACGATCATAGATTGGTTATTTTTTCTGAGATAGTAAATAATCATGGCGATTGTATACTATTAAATTTTTGTTGTATTTGATCTATCTCACTTTTTATACTCCCCAGCACTCCCTCATCCATGAGTCTTGTTACTTCATTGCCAGTGAGTTTTTTGCCACTAGGAAGTTCTAGTGTGGTCATGATAGTTTGAGTTCTGGTTATTTCTTTGGCAGTCAGATTATAGAGATCTCCAGCAGCTCATGTTCAATCTCTGTAGATGTTTTTTTTCTCTTTTGGAGTTGCATTTTTGCGTCAATCATGAATTTCTTTGATTGTTTTTTGGATCATATCTACATCTTTATGTAATAGTTCTTTATCAACTACTCATTTTGATTCATATGGTGACTTATCGCTTTCTAGTAAGATCTGACTTATAATCTGATTATTTTGTTCTGGTAGTAGTTCATTGTTTCGTGAACCAACAAGCTGATTTTTTAATTTCTGCTCAAGATCTTTCCCTTGTACTTTTCTTACTTTTGAAAATTGCTCTATTTTGGATTTTTGCTCGTCGGAGAATTTGATTCAACTCTGTTTTTCTACGCGTTGTATGATCTCTTCTACACTGATAGTCCCATCTTGTGATTTTTTGACCATGAGTTTGCCAGTCATTGCATGACTCTTTGCTAGTATTACGCTGAGCAATATGCCTTGTACAACCTCGTCTCGTGTCCATTCGTTTCGAGTTCTATCGCCAAATCCTACATCAACGGTGACACCGGTAGCTGTCAATATAATTCATTCAGAGGTAAATTTGACAACATTTCCAAACATATTTGTTGTAATACCTTTTTCAGCAGCTTCTTTGAAAAAGAGTTTACCGATGGGGTTTTTGGGGTTAGCCATGGATTGATACCATTCTTTGTAAGCAATATTTCAGTTCTTACCAACTGTTGTGGTAAGTTTGCCTATTGTTCCATGGATAGCTTTGAGTACTCACATAAAGGCGATTGACTTGGCGTATCATTTGCCATCTTTGAGTTCATCTCGCATGTGATATTCTTCTCATAACATTGCTCTGACTCAACTATCTGTTACGGTATGCAGACCATGAAAGAGTGTTCCTTCAAGGGCAATTGATCATAGAAAGTTCGTTGTTTTTACAGCTCTGCCAGCTGTATTGAGATATTGTCATACATTCATACCTGCTTTGGCAGCTCTGGCTCACCATGCAAGTCCTTGCACTCATCTGACTGCTAGGTTTGCAATTCATCATGATACAAATAGACATACTCATTGAATAACAAGTTCTTTCCCCATAGTCAAAGCCTGATCTAACCATTTGTCTTTGGTCATGATATCATAAAATGCCTTGCCTTTGGGGTCTTCTCTGAGTTTGGGGTTCCATTCCAATTGTTTACCTATCAGATAGAGTTGAAGAGAGTTGATAAAGTTGAGTGTGATTTGATCGTTATCCATTCACTGTTTTGGTCCATTAATTCTGATTTTCTTGAACATCTCTTTGGCTTTTCACCATTCATAATCTCATCAGATATCTTTGAATAGTGCTTGGATCTTACTATCATTGTTGGTATCAAAATTTCATGCTTTGAT
Source organism: Candidatus Absconditabacterales bacterium (assembly GCA_035333525.1). Taxonomy (GTDB): domain Bacteria; phylum Patescibacteriota; class Gracilibacteria; order Absconditabacterales; family Absconditicoccaceae; genus CALMFT01. The sequence goes on from DAOQQF010000016.1 coordinate 8,537, forward strand.
GGAATCCAATATACTCTGATTATCAAAAAGTGTTTTAATGTTATAAAAACCCGATGTTTGTATCAACTCAGCACCAAATGTTGCTTGGATCAAAGTACTATTGCCTCCTCTATGCTCATTGAGCCAAAGATGATCAACAAATGCTGATTTTCTAAAGAGATTCAGAATATTAACTCTCGTAGTTTCAAATTGTTCTGGAGTGTCCTTCGAGTCATGATAGATTTTATCAAACATGGTTTCTGTGTCTTTGATACCTACGACTCATACCTGAACTTCTGCTTTGTGGAGTATTTCTTTGATGGTATTAGTAAAAATATCAAAATTTTCATTGGATGCAACAGGGATAGATTTAGCTTGCAGATCAGCGATAGCCTGATTAATAGCTGTGAGTGATTGACGTATAGTGACTACCTTGAAATCAGTGCTATCATTATTCTTAATTTGAGGGAATTGATTGGTAGCTATATTACTCCATAGAGTAGCAACTTCATAGGCGAGTTGAGCTTTTTTAGCAATGATTGAATTCGGCATTTCAATCCCCAATGTTTGTTGGGTATACTGATCAACAGGAAGTTTTTGAACATCTTGTCCTTTGGTGAGATAAACAAAACCATCTTTGATGTAGATTGATTGAGTTGGAGATTTTTTTTCCTTTGTGGTGTTTCATTCTCATGGAGTTTGTGTATCCAAAACTTCATTCTTGAGTTGTTTTTGGCCTAGCTCAGACAGTTTTTGTTCGCTCACTTCTTCAGTGGTGGAATCGATATCAAGATAGTCTGAATCATATGATGTAGTGATCTCATTTCATTTAGTTTGATCGATTCATGCATCTTCCTTATCAAACCAATTATCAGGTTGAGATTGTTGTTCCATACGGTCAAATCATAGATAGGTCATATTTGAGTATTCCATGAGAATAAAAATAAAATACAAATTATAGAAAATTGATGCAGATATATTATCTGAATCACTTCCAAGCTTTGAGTCATAATACAGTAGCCAGTGTTGTTCGTATTACTGTAGAATGTCAACTCTTATTGATAGATTGAATTAGATCATCAAATGCTTTTGTTCATATATCAAATCCTCATTTAAATAAATCTGAAATTCCCTCTTTTATATTTTTTGGTAGTTCCTTGAAAAATGTTAATGTATCTTTTTTAGTTTCGCTCAATGTATGCTTGAATTCTGCCCATCATGATGGTTGGTAATCTTGCATATGATGTTCAAAATATTTCATCACTCTCATATCTATATTTCTGATTATATGTGGATCATTTGATGCTCAAGATGCAATATTGTATCATTTTTTTTTCAATTGTGTTGGAATGTATCATCCATCTTTGAAATCGTATTCGATATTTGGGAACAGCCTCATGTTGGCTAACTCTTCTTTTGCTTTGTCAAACGTCATTCCTCATGTTCACTCTTGAAGCATATAGAGGGTGTTGAAGTAACCAATATATCTTTTGTGTGTGATGAGTTTACTAATCATAGTATCAATAGAACCTTTTGGATCTTTAGGATCGTATGGAGGAATTTCATTCCGATCACCTAGCTCAGGTTGAGATCAGAAAAACTCTTTGATTGAATCGACAGCTCCGGCAACCATAGGAGTATCACTAACTTGAGTAATAGCAGAGCCATTATTAGTTGGTTCTATTTTTGCTCATTGTGCATTTTTGCGTCCGATAAGACCATTTGGAGTTTGTACTCCATTTCGTCGTAATAATCATTTTGATAGTTGCTTCTGAGCTCATCATTCTGTATAGGTAAAAGGACTTTTTGTATACCTCTCTCAATTAAGGAAACTTGCCATCATCGCTGCTTTACCACTTAACATGGGTATATTTTTCATCTTGGAGTCAACTCATGGAATATTGGTTGAAAAGCGAACTAATCATAGTCCAAATTCAACAAGTTTTCATCATTTTGTGTTTCCATCAGCATAATTAAACATAAGTTGATTTCCATTACCAGCTTGAAATACGGTGAGATCTCATATTTCTCATTGTCCCATACACTCTTGGACTATGATATTATGAAGATCTGCAAGATGTATAATTTCACTGTAACTTGTAGTACTAATAGAGCTATTCATGCCATCTAGATGGATATCATTGGGACCATTGATAATGATTCATGTGCGTCTTCCATGACTTTCTATGTAAAGTTTGTTTTTGGTTGTATCAAAATCAATATGAATGAGCTCCCCTTCTTTTTTGTAAATTTCTTCTCTTGTTTGAGTAAACTGCTCTTTGAGGGTAGCTACCTCTTCAGGATTGTTTTTGAATCCATTGTATCATTGTGTGGCATTAGTGATACTTTGTATGACATTATCCAATGGATTGTCTCTATCTTCTTTAATAACTACAATTGCTCATGGGAGTTGAGTAATTTTTGTCATACATTCTTTTTGTTTAATAGGATTGTTGGTTAGCTCATCAATAGTATATGTTCACAATACTCATGCTAATACTGTTTGATCTATCTTGCTTGTATCTATACCACCTGTTGATGATTTTCCTGTGATAGGAAGTTTGGCAAGCTTCGTTTCATTTTCTGTTTTCAGCTTATCTTTATGTTCTTGTTCAAGTTTCATTTTGAGCTGTCATTTTGCACTTTGCATGTTTGTTTTTATAGTTGCAATGGGAGTATTATCCTGCAATGTTTTTTCCAGATCAAATGTTCCTGTAGATTTCATTTTTTGAAAAGCTGTTTGTATATTGGTAATAATAGAAGGGTCTTTTTTTGATTCTGCAAGTAATGCTCATAGTGCAAAGTAAGGCATATTTGCTGGATCATCTGGATTATCTGGTTTAGGCATAAATATCTTTCCTCATTCTTTGATATCTTTTTTTATCGCTGCATCGAGTTTTTTAACATCCAATAGTCCATCTGATGAGATATACTCTTTGAGTTGATTAGTATCTTTGAAAAAACTGAGTAAAACTGTCGCACTATCAACTCATTGATCAAGTTGTTTACTAAGTTGATCAATACTATTAGTGGTATTTCATCATATCTCATTTACCACATCTTGTAGTCAAAACATTCATTTTTTTTCGAGTTTATCATATCCTCCTGTGGCGACTGCCTTGATCATTGGCCAAAACATAGCTCCACCAAAAGTAGCTATAAATGCAGTTCTGAGCATACTTTTGTCTCATAATTTGGAATCATAAATAGCTCCTATTGTCTTCCATGCTCATCGTAAAGCAAAGATAGTCAGAAAAATTTGAGCTGTTTCTGGTTTAATATAGGTGTTTTTTGCTAAAAAGGCAGATCAGGTTGGTATTAATCAATGTTTAGTAAGCGCCTTGGTTGGATCTGCTTTTACATCATTAATTACTTGTTCGACATTGATGGTTTTAGGAGAACAATGAACTCCAGATGGAGCTTTGTCAGAGGATGTGTAAATATTGCCATCAGATCATACCAAAACTGATTGATCACCTAACATTCTGCGTTCAATCTCTCTTTGTTTCTCTGCAGGACTCAGTATTCCAAATTGTTTTGCTGTTCCATAGACTTTGAACTCTAATTGATGAAGTTTTGTATGGAGTTCTTGGGTATACTTTTCTCTACTTTTGAACAATCCTTTTCTTTTATCTCATGATTCAATTTTTGATAAATTTTTGTCGATTTTTGGTTTGAGCTCATTGAGTTCATTCTTGTATCATGCTAACAACGATTCTCCAACTTTGCCATGTAAATCTTTGAGAGTTGTTTCTATGTCACTGAGTTTTTGTTCTAGAGAATCAGATTTGGGATCAAATATCTCATTATCATAAGTTTTAGCTCATGGTGAGATGGGTTGTTCCAAAAGTTCATACAAGGCGTAGTTACTGGTCATGATAGTTTGTTATAAAATAGGTAAAAATAAAAAATATACGTTCTTACTGTAGTGATGATTATTTCAATCTTTGTTTTCGATCGTTGAGATAGAGGATAATTGAGTCTATTTTTTTATCCTGTTCTCATTTTTCTAATTTATATACTCCTTGTTCTCATTTAGTCCATCATATATCAGATCAATCTACATAGTTTGATCCAAAAATCTCTTTAATATGTACTAAATACTGATCTCATTTTGATATTTCATCTCATCTTTTTTCATATGGTGCCATTGATATTGCTTTGTTTGATGTATGAATATACTTACAAAAGTTTATTCTCTCTACTACAGTGAGAACGTGTTGTGGTGATCAGCACCATATCTTATGTTCAGGTTTCCCTTTGGGCATGAGGTAAAAGTAACCTATCTGTGGATCATAATCAAATTTGGTAATTTTGCCCCATGAGGTAAGTGAAAACTTTATGGTTCAGTCTTTATTGATACTGTCTAAAATAACAGATTGTTTTATATTTTTTATTCATTGTTTATATTTGAAGCTATCAATAGTATTGTATAGCGATCATCCAAGTAATACTTTTGGTTGATCAAACAGTGATAGATCTACTGTTTGTAATCTATTGAGTACTTGTTCAGGAGTGTGTTTTTCTTTTGTTATTTCACCTTTTAGTTCACTAAGTTCACGACGAAAACCTTCTCATAATTGTATGTTGTCTTTAGTTTCCTGAATGTTGTTTACTTGTTCTAATCACATGATAGATGTATGCACAAAAGTAAAAGTAATAGTGGTGGAGCTCATAAGATACATCAGATTATAATCAATTCATAGTATTTTGTCAAAAAAATGAGTATTCTTGCTCATCACCAAGGTATTGTGATTGACAAATGATTTGTAATAGATGATTTATGTCTTGAAAGTATGCTCATCATGAGTATATCCCGACCATGGCTGAATCTATTATTCGTATCTGAACTATTACCCGAGTACATCTGACTAATCCCGATCCTGAGGAGATTTCTCAGTTGGCAGAGACATATGACCTCCATGAGTTAATTCAAGAGGATTTGGTCGAACTCAATACCCAAGATAAAATTGATATATATGATGATAATATTGCATTGGTGATTCATTTCCCCAAATACCAAACTTCGAACAATAGATACCTTCTCAATGAGTTCAATATCGTTTTGGGTAAGGACTATATCATTAGTGTAACTAGATATGTGACGACCCATATTACCAATTTGAGAAGACAATTTATCGATGATATTGATCAGTTCAAAAAAGATGATGAACATTTTAAAATCACGCCTTATTTTATGCTCTATGAGATAATGGATGTGATGTATGATAAGCTGAATCGCATGCTTGTCAAAATAACCAAAGATTGACTTCAAATTGAAGAAGATATTTTTCAACAGAGATATAATTCACAAGTTATCTCCAATTTATTGATCAAAAAAAGAAACTTGAGTTTTCTCAAGCATAATTTTGTCACCCAAAAAGAGGTTATCCAGGAACTCACAGAAACATTACCCAAATTTTATGAGGAAGATCTAGAGGTTTATTTTGATGATTTGTTATCCAAGCACTCAAAGATCGTCCATACGATTGATGATCTCACTGAAAATATTAATTCACTTGCTGAGACATACAATAGTCTGATGACTATTCGTACCAATGATATGATCTTAATACTGACTATAGTTACTATTATCTTGGGTACGATGACTCTTATTGCATGAATTTTTGGTATGAATGTTAAACTCCCTTATGATCATCATCCCTGGGCATTTCGAGGAATTATGATAGGACTTGTAATATTGGGTGTTGTACAGTATGTGCTTTTGAAGTGAGTAATACATAAGAAGTAGCAATGTGTTTGGATTATATTGTTCAGGAAGCTGGGGAAACTCTCGATTTATGAAAAACTACCTATAATATAAAATCCTTTAATCTGGTATTATCAGCTTTTGACGAGCTTCCTGAGGATATTTATCCCGAGAGTTCGGAAACTCTTCCATGTCGTAATCATAACAGTTCTCTTTTGATACGTAATTGGTATTATTTCCCACGGTTCCTTCAATCTTTTATTCTAATAATACATCCATTACTATTGAACCAACTCATACATTAGAGGTGAGATACTGAGCCATTAATTCAAGTTTTTTTCTCTTATGATTGTCTTGAGCTCGCTTAACCATGAGCACTTGTATACATAATGGCAGTAATCCTAGCTCATGAACTTCTATAAATAGTCAGTGAAGTTCACTAATAAGTATCTGATTATCTCGTCATGTTTCAATCTGTTTGATTAGTGTATCGAGTTTTTGATATTTTTCATGGTTTTTGATTCTATGGGCTAATCATGGTCTCCCTAATCATCGTGGATCTCAATCAGGAACTTCATGAAAGGGTATGATAGTCATTCTCGACTTGATAGTATCCAGTAGTTGATCAGGATTACTAGATGTGGCAATGATCCATCTTCATGGTCGAGGTTCTTCAAATGTTTTTAATAAAGCGTTACTTGCTTGGGTTGTCATGCGTTCAATATTTTCAATCACCAGAAGTTTGGTACCACCAATTGGTGTTTTATCCATCCATTCTATTATTTCTCTTGATCATTGGTCATAATACATACTTCCATCCAGACGTTTGATAGCTGATTTTTGGGGATCGACTTCGATTTTGAGAACATGAGTTGTTCAGCTCAGATGATCATTGATCTCTTTGAGCTCCATTCGTTCATCACTCAAATCGGCAATCATACGATAATCTGATAACTGAAATTGAGGCTGGACAAGTTGAGGTATCATTGATTGTATCAGGGTTGTTTTCCCTACATACTGTGGTCAGGTGAGTAACAAAACTCATCATTGTTTGTTATGCAAAAATTGAGCAATACAACGTTCGAAATAAGTTACAGCATGAGAGTTTCATATAAACATGATATGGGTATTGATACAAGGTTGTAAAGATGTTGATTTTGATATGAGTATGTTATTTTGTTCTGTTGCTTATTCTGGTGATACTTGTTGATCAAGGAGTTCATTGATACGTGGGATAATCTGACTTGCAATGAGTTCAGGAGTATAGACTTGATCAGTGAGTCTGAAACCCGATGCTAATAAATGTCATCATCCTCCAAAAGCTTTTGCAATACGTTGTACATTGATAGCATTGGTCGTCCTTATGCTTCCATAAACTTTTCCTTCTATTAGAGTAAAACATACTATAACATCCTGATTTTCAATTTTTTTGATTATACTAGAAAATCGATGAAGATTTTCAGCATCTAAACCAAACTGAAGTCGTTCTTCTTCACTTACTACATACCATATTCCATGCTCAAAGTATTGTATTTTTGTAAAACATAGTTTTATAAATTCTATGTCGTTTTGTGTCAATGTATTGAGTTTATTTATAATCAATGGTTTCTCAGCTCAAGCTTTGATCATAGATAGTGCATTTTCAAAACTTCTTATGCTGTTTTTTTCTCGCATAAATCATCAAGATCATCATGTATCAGTTACTAAACCAAGATAACATAAACTTGCTATGGTAGAATCAATATATTCCTTATGAGGATCAAGATAATTAAGTAGTTCTCGTAGTAATTCTGTGGCACTACTTGCGGATGTGTCAATCAATGAATATTGGCATACTATAGATGCGTCCAAATGATGATCGATACATACAATTATTTGATTGGTAATATGTTCTTGGAAGTACGATTGAGCATCAGATCGCTGACTATATGAACTATGATCGATACAAATAATAACATCACTATCAAATCGCGTATATCATGGATTATTAGTTACATAAGAAATACGATCTGATCACCATACTCGATTTAAACTGGGTGAGTGTTGTCTTGAGGCAGTATATCTCACTTCTTTTCCTTGTTTTTCCAACCATCTTCCCAGTCCCAACATTGATCCTAGGCAGTCACCATCAGGGTTACTATGACCGATAATCAGAAATGTTTGATGAGATTTAACAAGATCATGGAACTGATCGATTTGAGATTGGAGCGATGATAGGTAGGTAAGCATACGATAAACAATAAAACCTCTTAAAAGAATCTTGTATAAAGATTACTAATTATTTTTTGAGTAAAACATACTGGTCGAGCATAGATTCGATAAGTCATCACCTTGTGATAGCCAGTTGTGATCCGGTAGTTGCTGGTAGTCAGGTTATCCTGGATATGAGCTTATTTGCTTGATCATGACTCAAGTGCATACGAGGCATAAAATATCCATTTTCTCATCACATGATACCCATATAACATGCTTCGACTACCTCTCGAAAAAACTCTTTACCAATATCGGATTTATCTTTGAAGACACAATTATTACCAGTCATTATACGGAGAAAATATCATTCCTGGTCTATGTACCTTGCAAACCAAACCATCATTTTGGCAGCTGCTTCTCTGGAGAGTGGCTCTTGTGGCTTAAATTCCTTGAGATTTGTAAATGAAGTAATATGAGCTTGATAGGCAAACGCATGAGCTTTATCCAACAAGGTTGGTTCGCTTGATATACTTACTTGTTGTTGTCATGGCTGATAGGCATTATGTGTTCATGAATCTCATCATTTATAATCTGAGGATGGTGCTTGGGCAGGAGCAGTAGGCATGACCTTGATGATTGCATTGTTTGAATGTGTGTTTGATGCAACAATAGGTGGATTTGTAGTTCATTGTTTGATTCACCATCCTAGTAATCACAATCCAAATACCATGATGATCAATAATACAAATTGATGGAAGGACATAATCTCTTGGAGAAAAGATAAAAACTGTTGTAGTAGTATTTTCTATGATATAGTTTACAAGACAATATTGATGATTTTACCAGGTATTCGTATGATTTTCTTTGGTTCATGAGCAAGAAGTAATCACATTTTGGGGTCTTGTTTGATATATTCTATTACTTGATTTTGTTCAATATCCTTGGGCACCGACAAGGTTCCTTTGGTTTTACCATTGAACTGAATAGGGAGATGTATCATTTGGTCTTGGATAAGACTTGGATCGTAGGTTGGTCGTGGTTGTTTGGTTATATCTCATTCAAATCAAAGACTTGACCACATGCGTTCTGCCGTCTCTGGCGCAAAGGGAGCAAGGAGAAGAATAAGGGATTGTAACCCTCACCCCGGCCCTCTCCCAATCGCTCATTTCGCTTCACTTCATTCGCTAGAAGAGGGGGCATTATGATAATCATAGATTGCATTGGTAGCTATCATAAGCTTAGAGATCGCGGTATTGAATTTTAGATTATCCATATCTTCAGTTACTCATTTGATTGTTTGGTGAATTGTGGATTCAATCCCTCACCCCGGCCCTCTCCCAACCGTTCCGCCTTCGGCTCCACTAGGAGAGGGAGACTTACGTACAAAGTCCATCATTTTCTCAAATCTCTTAAGAAATCTACCTACACCCGCCACGCCATCAGGATTCCAATTCTTCGGTAATTCGATAGGTCCCATGAATGCGAGATATGTTCTGAGTGTATCTGTATTATGTTCTTTGACGACATCGAGTGGATTGATTCCATTGCCTCGTCTCTTACTGAATTTACGACCATCTGCAGCGTGAACCATGCCTTGGTGAATGAGTTTTACAAAAGGCTCTTTGGCTTCGGTGTGAATATATCCATATTTCTGCAAGAACTTGTAGATAAATCTCGAATAGATGAGATGTCAGACAGCATGCTCCTTTCCGCCTATGTATAGATCTACTGGCATATTCGCTGCTGCAGTATCACTGATAAGCTGATTTGTATTTGCTGGATCTAGATATCTGAGGAAGTAGAAGGAGCTACACATAAAGGTGTCGAGAGTGTCGCATTCGCGGAGGTATATAGTATTTTTATATGCTCTATTGTTTATATGTGTAATGTACTCTTCGTCATTTATTCATTTATATATAAATCTATTTCGCCGAAACTTATGTCCATCTCATCATATAAAACTTTTCTCTACATTATTTCTTTCGATCCGCACTACTTCTAATTTATCTAATTCCTTTTGATCAATGGCTTTTTGATTGAGTGAATTTAGTTTTATATAGATACAATTATCATTATTTAAGTAATTGATATTTTTGGTTGGATGAAAAAAATCCAACATCATGTTTTCTCATATTACTTTTTGTTCCGCTATATCGAAATATCATGTTTCTTCTGTCATTTCTCTAATTCAAGCTTCTAAGATCGATTCACCATCATCGATTCATCATCCACAAAAAATGGTTCGATCTGATCATCTATGATTTACAAGTATGAATTTATCTTCAGTCGGATGTTCAATTATTGCAGTAACCGTTTTAGTATTTTTTGATCACACAGATGACCTTGGAGCTCTTTCTGGAGTAACGTTGAGTTTTATTCAATTATCTATTTCTTTGAATATCGGTCACACTTGTTCTTTCTTTTCATAATATTTAAACGTCGGATGATCCTCAAGCGGCGACTTTCCTGCTGGTTTGTAGTTCGGTAGATCGAGTGGTAGTATAACAGGAAGATCTTCATCTGGTATGAGGTGTGGTATTCGTTTGGATTTGTCTGGATGAGGATTATGTGCTGTATATTTTCCATCTTTATTATCCTCAAATGTATAATATATAGGAATAGGAGATCATCGGTATCTTTGCCTAGAGACTGATCGATCACGTAATCTAAATGTTTTCTTTTTTCTTCCTAATCAAAGTGTTTCGAGATATTCAGTGATTGCTGTTTTTGCGTCTTCATTATTAAGTCAATTAAATTGTCATGAGTTAATAAGTACTCATGTTTCAGTGTATGCCGCTTTCGTGTTTCATCCATCGATTACCCATTTTACAGTGATTCCGTATTTTTTTGCAAACTCCCAATCTCTTTCGTCATGCGCTGGAACCATCATTACGGCTCCAGTAGCATAATCCATGAGTACATAATCAGCAAACCAAACAGGAACTGCTTCATTGGTAAGTGGATGAGTTACAAAAACTCCGGAATTCATACCATTTTTCTCTCTCTCAGTGGACTGTCTATCGATAGCAGTGAGCTTTGCTACTTCTGCTCTAAAATTCGCTAATTCACTCACTTTTTCTGAACTCAGAAGATGATCGATAATCTGATTCTCTGGTGCTAATACTAAAGCTGTGACTCCGTATAATGTATCTGGGCGAGTCGTAAATACAGCTATAGTCAGATTATTATCGATTTTAAAATCTATTTCCGCTCCAAAGCTTCTGCCTATCCAATTTTTTTGTATTGTTTTGGTTTCTTCTGGTCGATCTACGAGATCCAAATCATCGATAAGCTCATCAGCGAGTGCTGTGGTTTTGATATATCGTTGAGGATGTTTTTTTTGGACAATGACAGTCTCACAACGTTCACATTTACCATCGACTACTTGGTCATTAGCAAGCACTGTTTGACACCCATTACATCGATTAACTAAACCATCTTTTTTGTATGCTAATCCATGTTCAAACAATCTAGCAAAGATCCACTGAGTCCATTTGTAATATTCTGGATCTGAGGTAGCAAATTCACGCTCTGGATCAAACTGAAGATTGATTGCTTTTATTTGTTCCTTGAAGTTCACGATATTGTCTTTGGTTGCTTGTTGTGCCGATTTTCCAGTTTTGATAGCATAATTTTCCGTAGGTAGACCAAAACTATCGAATCCCATTGGATGAATGACATCGAATCATTGCATTTTTTTGTATCTTGCTACAAAATCATTGATAATGTAATTTGAAGCATGACCTACGTGCATACTGTCTCCCGATGGATAGGGAAACATAGGCATAACATAGTATTTAGTTCATTTCATGAATGAGATATAGAGAATTATATAAATAAGAGATATGCAGAGCTACTAAAAATAAGAGCTATTATAATAATTTTTCTCAATGGTCTTGCAAGAAGCATCTTGTAAGTCTTATTATTATTTCTCAGCTATATAATGACAGATTATATTTTTTATATATGATTATTCTTTTCAAAAAAAATTCTTAGTAAAAATTCTCTTGAATTATTTATATATATATAACCTTATAAGGGAAAGAGAGATTTTCTCTTGGACGGTATCCTGAACATCCAGCGCAAGCAAACATAGTAGGGAGGGGAATTGGCAAAAACCCTATAGAGTAGCCAAATACAACAAAATCTTATACATTGAAAAAGATTTCATTAGAAACATTGTATCGTGGTCTTGGTCCAGATGATGAAGAAGACGGTAACGATGATGGAAATTCAAATGGTACGGATAGTACTTTTTATATTATCAATGTTTTTCAGATATATTGTTGTAATATATCATAGTATCACTCTTTTTTTGCTAGACCAATAATAAAAGATTGTTGATCGTTAAAAATATCATAATGATGTGCAATTGAAAGAAGGGCATAATATATTAAGAAGTGATGAAAATTTGAAGTAGTTATACTATGGGGATATTTTTTTTGATATATCTTTCATATGTTTTGAAAGTCTTTATGAGAATGAGCAAATGAATGATGTAACATCTCTTCTAATACTATAAATGGTATTCTTTCTTTATGTGGAATGCGAGTGCATACTATTAATGGTATTGATAATCCATAAAATGTTTTGTTTATAGCAATAAGATCAAAATCAATACTATTTGGAAGATGACATCGATTACCAAGCATCTGTATTATATAAGGTCGACACTGTAATGCTTTTGTGATCATTGGCCATTGATCATGCCAAACTGAGATAATATTCTCTTTGTTGGGATAGGGATTTTCATAATTAAATTCTTTGCTATTATATATATAAAGTTTTTTAAACCATATATTGAGAGACTTATTATAATATCGAGATAAAGTTGTAGATGTTCAAGGAATGATTTCTTGATTTATTAATTCATCAATTTTAGATCCTTCTTCTCCATGATATTTCTCAATCAATAACCCATAACTACTATCTCGTTTGTTAATATATTCTTTTGTCATTGTATTGATATTGTGGTTGCTACTCATTTTTAATGAATAAAGATAATATCTTGTAATTTCAAAAAGCAATAGAGCAATGCTCATTTCTTTCTTGTGATCAGCTATATTTATAATAAGTGGTCTATAAGAAGAGTTGTAATTACAGTGTGTTTTAATAATAGAGCAGTAGAGCGAATCTATTGTCCGAGGTTTTTTTCAAAGAGAGGCTAAATAATTCAAAAAAGACACCATGGTTTCGGATTGCGCAAAATGTTGAAGTATAATCATTTGTTCTTTTTTTGTTTGAGCTCGTCAATCATTATCATTATTATTTTCATAATGAGATAATGGTCAAAATAACGATTTCTCAAGTCGTTTGTTGTCTACGCATATGATAGTCGGTACAATATTATTCATGGTTTATATGAACTGAGTCATATTGTACTTATACTCATTATTGCCCTAAAAACAATCAAAATAATCTGAATATTTCCCCTTATTATTTTTTTCTCTTGCATTTGGATATAACATAATTATTAGTCTTATTGCCTTGATACGAACAATACTTCTGATAAGTCAGTATTGCTCGAGTTTTTTTGTATGCTCCCATCGTCTAGCGGTCCAGGATATCGCCCTCTCACGGCGGAGATCGCGGGTTCAAATCCCGCTG
>DAOQQF010000017.1:0-21335 GCA_035333525.1 Candidatus Absconditabacterales bacterium
AGTTTGAAAAGATTGTGAGTCTGACTCTCAAACAATGCTTTAAAATATTTGGTATGGATATTTTCTTTGCCTGTTGCAAATTCATTGAAATCTTTGTTGTAGATTTGAAACAAGTAGATAGTTCATTTTTCTACCGCTTGCATAATTTTATCTTGATCAATATTTTTTCGTTTTAATAAATATGTTTGATCTGAAATATGTTTTGTAAAAGCATTCCAATCTTCATAACAAGAATTAAAATTGAAATCAAATGTATTTTCGTGATAATTTATTAATCTTTGTTGATAGTATTCAATATATTGGGATAAATCTTCTATATTAAAATTAGTGCTACTTCTTAAATAAGACCTATTTATTCTAATATTATTTATTTTCACTGGTAAATGCTTATTTTTAATCTCTTCTAATCTTCTATTTATTCAATCAGTATCTTTTCTTCATGTTTTTCTTACTGTTATTCAATTAATTTCTATGAGATTTGGTATGTCTTTTGATGGATCTGACATTTGCTTATAGATCATTTTTTGCATAGATCAGTTATTGTTATATAAGTCAGGATTCTTTTTTTCATCAAAGAAATTATTATTTCATTTTTTCATCACTGCCAAAAAATATCATTGATCATTTTTTAAGATGATACCAAAGTTTTCTTTTTCTTTGTTTTGATCTCGGCCATCTAGGAGGGTCGGATTTTCAAAATTGACTTTGATTTTTTCATCGTTGCTATAAGGTTTTTGGGTCATATAATTTCTTATCTTATCATAGAGTGTATGGATAGGGTCTGGGTATGTTTCATTGTTGAGGATAGTATCCAGTCCATGATCATCATCATAGAAGCTACTATCTCTGACTGGTGGTTGAAGATGTTGTCTTTTGTGGATCAATGCAAATCATCCGACCAATCTCCATAGTGTCAGACTATGATCTAGTAGTACTTTGATCTGTTGTTTATCATTTTGTGCTAGATAGTCGTTTTTGCTTGACTGGTATGCTTGTATTATAGAGTGGATATAGTCTTTAATCAAAGTTTGAAATATTTTAGAATAGGAGACAGTTTGTATTCATGATGCCTTTTCTCCAAAGACAGATCCAATCTCTTCTCATTTGGATTGTTTCTCATCCAGATATGCGAATATATCGGCTAGAGATACAAAAGGGAACTTGCTATCTTTGGGGCTATCTTCTCATCAGTCTTTAGATATTTTGTGTGTCAGTCATCTCAGACTCTGTCGTCCAGTGAGTGCGATAGATCATCGAAGTTCTGATGTCTTGATAGTGACATAGATACCTTGATAGTCATATCATTTGTCAGGATCAAAAATAGTAGACACAAAAGGTATAATATCTTGGTCAATACGATAAATGATAGATTGAATACATTTATATACTTGATCCATAGACGACAATTGTTGAGGTAATCGCGATGGAGTTTTGCGAGGAGCGAGCGGTAGTTTGTAGAGCAATGGCAACAATGCAATCTTGGTTCAAGTTTTTTGTTTGTATTGATTGATAGAAAAATTGATCTGTCAGATCACAGTATTGTAGCTATCGATACCACCTTGTGAGAGATAGTTGTGATACTGATCAAGATCGAAATACTGCAAATAGTCTGACAAAGATTGTAATTTTTCTACCTGTTTCTCATTTTTTTCTATCACCTCCTCTAAGTCAGGATATTTGTCAATAATCTCTTCAATTATCTGTTTGCCTTTGAAAAAACGAGGGAGATTTTCATCAATCAAACGAAATGCTATCTGACCTGCTTTATCTTCATTTTTGTACAAATTCGCTCTATTTTGGGTATATGTTTTGAAATAACCAAAAAATCATTTAAATTCTTTGATTTTTTCAACATCTTCTGGATAATTTTTGATCAGTAGGTCTATGACTTCTTTTTCTAGTAAGTTTTTGGATCACTTAAACTCAGAAGCGATAATAGTCCTGAGATTTTTGTAATATTTATCAAGCTCTTTGGTTTTTTTATTGTTTCGTACATCAATTATATCTTTACTGATATCGAGAGTTTGTATATTCCCCAAAGCAGTCTCAATATGTTTCCTATGGATTTCATCCATTTTGTCTTTCATCCATACATAAAGGTCATCTTTTTTAATATCATTATTGAAAAATCAATCTTGTGTGGTATATTTTTGAGTTTCTCAAATAGGCTTGAGTTCAAACCTCAATGTCTTACTCAAAGAATACAGATTGGTGAATTGATTAAACATGATCTTAATCTTTTATCAAAAAAAATAAATACTAACTAACCCCTCCCCTATTCTTATCCATTCAACAACTCATGTACTCCCTTCAAATACTTGTCATCGACATGAGTATAAATCTGAGTCGTAGTAATACTACTATGACCAAGTAGTGTTTGTACCGATCTAATGTCAGCACCTTTTTTGATCAGACTAGTTGCAAAACTATGTCTGAGGGTATGAGGAGTGACTTTTTTTTGGATGCCTTGGAGTTTAGCATAGTGTCTTACTAACTCTTCAATAACATTACGTGAAAGCGGTTTAGATCCTACAATACCTTTCAGATTATGTGATATTCATACAAACAAGTACTCCCCTCCTTCTGGTCTGGTCTCAATTCGCTTGGAAAGTGCCTGAAGAGCAGATTGTGTCATAAATACAGCTCTCAGTTTTCTTCCTTTACCAACGACTGAAAATTGATTAGAATCTGCTTGTATATCAGATACTTTCATATTACAAATCTCAGATACTCTGAGTCATGAACCATACAACATATGCAAAATAGCACGGTCTCTAGCTTGTTTGAGAGGTTTTTTCTCTCGTTCATCTGGTGCATTAACTATTGATTGAACTTCTCATTCAGTAAGAAATGTAACCTCTCTAGGAGGAGTTTTGCTGATTTCAAGTTTATCCGCTGATATACAAGGGATATCATGTTTGATACAAAATTTGAGCAACGATCTAATAACAATGATATGATAATTAGTAGTTTTGATATTAAGTTTGAGCTCATCTAACAAGTAAGTACGATAATTCATGATCATCAAAGGATGTATTTGCGACACATCAATATCTCCAGCAAACGCCAAAAATCTCTTGAGCCATAAGATATAATTTGCTATTGTATTACTACTTGCATTTTTGGTATGACGTAGATAAGAACAATAAAGCTCGATAGTGGGGGAAAGAAGATGAGACATCCTATCTTGCAATTTTACCACTCGGATAAGCGACTTTGACTCGATGAGAGCCCACAGTATAAGACGCTAACTGATAAGGTTCAAAATAAAACAAAAGAGTATCAATGGTAGATCATGACGATGACTGGATAACAAAATCTTGATAGTTATTATAATCTGCTACCAATCAAGATTTTATCCATTGTTTAGAGTCATTATCAACAGCTTGTAGTTCCAATACAAAATAACGATAAAGATTATGTGAAATAAGTTTAAGTTTACCTTTTGATATCAGTGAAACCAACGTAATCATTTTTTTGTGCATGAGGTCATAATTAAATGTTTTAACCCATTGAGAACCATGAGCTCATCATACATACCTGTAACCATCGCACCATATACTCAAATAGCGTGATCACGATCAAGCAATACTACAGTCAAGCGAAACCATAGCTTGATCAATTGGATCTATATTATCTTCCAGCATATACTCATAATCACGTTTGTACGCCTTAAGTATTCAATATACATAGCGTCTTATCTGCTTATCAAGTTGTTCATGCTGTGTCACGGGATAAGAAATATCAATACTACCCTCTGTTCATAAATAGGAGTTAATATGAATATCTTGAGCATGCACACGGTTATATCATACAATAATCAAAACAAACATAACGCATAAAAGTAGTTTTTTCATTATATTACACAAATAATAGGTAAATAATTTAGTATGCATGCTCTATTACAATATGTTTTGAAGAATCATATGGTCAAATAATCCACACTAAGTCTCTAGGTTTTACCCCGGAAGCCTTGAATCGTTTATGAAGTCATTGTTGTTTAAATACCTTCCAAAACCATTGTTCTGCTAATACTTTTCACCATGGAAGTTGATGCCCAAGTCTTGAAAGTTCATGTTCATAAACACGTCGTACATGACGAGGTCTTGAAACGGCGTCTTGTTCTATTTCATTAGATTTATCTCATAAAATCTCATCAAGAGGTAGTTCTTGTGTATCTTCTTCATTATGTATTTCATCATCATTATTGAAATGTTGTTCATCTTCATTTTTGGAAGCAGATTCTCGCAATCATGGTTGGTATCATAACTCATTAAGTAATTCTACAATCTGTTCATCATCAAGGTTTCAAATCAACTCTATCGATCTAGGTTGACGATTATTGATAGCACGATCTATTCATTCTACCTTGAGCGAAAACGAAGGAACTCAACTAAGGTGGTGATAGAGCCGCTGCAAGAATGGTTTTTTTAACGAATCTAGTATAGTACTATATCATATAATCTGCTTATCAAGAATAGTTTCAAATTCATGAGAGGGTGTAAATCATAAGCCATGGAAGACATTTATGATATGCTTGATAAGCTGATGTTTATATTCTTGAAGCACTTCATTGTCAGAGCATTCATCGATTTTATTGATTATCCATACAAGACTTTTTTGGAGAAATGTGTGACCATTTTGATCCTTAATCATAAGGATAAGGTGATCGTCATGATTTACTAACTCAAAGCATAACTCATTAATAGGAGATCAAAACTCATGAGAATGAATAAATCTCATAGTGATATAAGTAATAATTTCATGTCGTAAAATACCAAATTCAGTTATACCATCATCCCATCTGGTAATATCAAGCACAAAAGCAAATACCCTAGCCTTGATAATATGTCTGAGGAATTCATTTCCAAGTCATTTACCTTCACTGGCTCCTTCTACCAATCATGGTATATCAATCATATTCCATGTATGATCATTTCGTTTGATCGATCAAAGATTTGGTATTAAGGTAGTAAAATGATACTCTGAAACTTTTGCTTTGGTGTTTGAGATAGAATTTATGATTGATGATTTTCCTACCGATGGCATTCATATTAATCATACATCAGCCAAAAGCTGTAATTCTATGAAAATACTCTTACGCTGACCTGGTTCACCCATGAGTGCAAAATCAGGAAATTGAACCATAGAGTTTTTGAAATGCATATTTCAAGCTCATCACCTTCCTCATTGACAGATAATAAACTCTTCATTATGATGAGTAAAATGATAGACAGCAGTATGGGGTTCGTTCTCTTCGTCAGACTCACTAACAATACTAATAATGCTTCATACAGGAATGGTGATTATCAAATCAGATCAGGCTTTACCATACTTATCAGTAGATTCACCTGGTGCTCCTGGAGCAGCTTGTCGTTCTTTTTGATACCTGAGATGAAGCAATGTGTTGAGGTTTTCGTCAGCCTTCAAAATGACCGACCCTCATTGTCAACCATTTCATCAATTAGGTCCGCCATAAGGAACTCATGCCTCACGCCTAGCGCTTGCTGCACCATCTCAACCCTTACCGGATATACAGATAATCTGAACTTTGTCATAAAATTTCATACCTCTATGATATGAATGAATCAAGAGAAATCAAGTCAATATCTAGTATCTATCTAGTGTTCTCTTTTGATACCCATGTATTCAGCTATTCATTCCAAGTAATCCAATGCCTCATAATCAAGTCACCAATCAGTACTTCTTAATCATTGAATAATTTGTTTGGCACGAAGCGCATACTCAGATGCTTTGAAATAACTATAATCCAATGCTCAAGATGATTTCACTATGTCTCTAACACATTCGGCTTGTTCTAAGGTCAGATCATGATTTCACCATAATCATCTAATGGTTTCTTTTTCTGATTCAGAACAGAGTTCTAGTGTTTTGAGTATGAGAAGTGTTTTTTTACCTTCCTTGATATCACTATAAGCTGACTTTCATGTTTTAGCTTCATCACCAAATAAACCAATAACATCATCTTGGAGTTGAAAAGCAATACCACAGTTGATTGCATACGTTTTCAGCTTATCGATCAATACTGGTTGGTTATGTATATGGGTTCCTGCTAATTGACATCATATAAGAAGTGGAGTCAAATAGGTATATACTCATGTTTTGGAGTGATGAAGATCGTAAATCATCGATTCACTCACATTTTGCGAATGTTCCAATAACACATCCAATGTTTGTCCAAATCCTGTATAAATAATACCATCAAACATGGTATTAAGAACAGATACAAGAAGATGAGAATCTCGTCATGATTGACTCAATAATTGATATCCAAACGTTAGAGCAATATCACCACTATTGATAGCGATACTTGCACCAAAGTGTTTATGATCTCATAAAAGACCATTAATTCTAGCATACTGTTCATAATGTTTATGAGTTGTGGGTAATCATCTTCTCATACTATCTTGGTCTTGAAAATCATCATGAATCAATAATCATGTATGAATTAACTCAATACTAGCTCATGTTGTCAATAAGTTGTGACAAATAATATCATCAATAGGCAGACCTTTGATAAGCTGATATCCATATCGTATCAATGATGCTCTTAGTCTTTTTGCAGGACGAGAGTTATGCTCCATGATATGATCAATCATTTCAGTAGCAATTGATTGAATAGTCTGTGATTGTTCAAATAATGTATGATGCAATAAATCTTGTTTTTTAGATTGCCAATAATTATAGAGATAGTCGTTTATAAGAGAAACGAATTGTTTAAGTTTATCGCGAGCAAACGATGAAAGAGTGTATTGTGATTGTAATACCATATTAATTAACCTACATATAAATGTAACTCTCCTATTGATGAGTTAAAACTAACTGTTTTTATCTTACGATCTAAAGTTACTACCAATGATTCAAAAATCATACCACCATCAAAAGTTTTTGTATTTTTATCTAATGCATCATTTCATACAACTAATATCGCTGTATGATTATTTATACATTGTTCCATTAGCTTATCAATATCTCTAAAGGCAAGTGTCAAAGTAGACTGTTTACGAGGAGGTCTCTGTCTTCATACTTGCACCACAGAGCATGGTTTTGATAATGTTAAAAGTTGCCATACACATAGTACTGTTTGAATAAATCATCAAAGTTCTCATCAATGTTGTTTCATTCAATCGGGAATGGTCATAGTTCATAATCCGTTTAATGTCTTGCCAAATACCGATTGAAAAAATAGTTTATTATTCCATGTTCGATCAAGGTATGTTGTTTTATAATTAGTATCAATAATACATAATGACTGAGCCCCATAATCAATAAGTAATTCTATCAAAAGAACTATAAATCGATTATCCAATGGAGTATCACTAAGTGGTAAATAAGTAAGAGATGGGGAAAATTCTAAAAGATGTTGAAGATGAGGGCGAAGTTGATGATGATACTCAAGCGAAGTAGACATAACAACATTATGAAAATCTCTAGGATCAAGGTATTGACTAGGAAAATCAAGAGTAAGTATATCAGATTTATTATGATGAGTATGAGAAGAGTTGGTCATAAAAAGAAAAGAAACAACAATGAATGAATAAAAGTTATTTACTACCACAGTTTACCTTTGAGTTCAAGTTTGGACAAAAAGCAAGACATGCGTCAATACTATCACCAATAAGATGTGATAATGATAATTTGGTATTGTAAACAGCTTCGCTCAATAATGGTTGCATCCTCGTGACTGACAAAGGTGATACAATAGAAATCAAGACTTCTTGCTCATCATCAAATGATACAACATGATCAACCCATTGATTCATAGATTGTAGTAAAGTCTGTACTTTGGTTGATTCAGCAATAGTGCTATTGGTTAGAGAAGATACTTGATAAGAAGTATTTATTCATTTTGTAGTTGTATTTTTATAGATTTTTTCTGGCCATATTGATGAACTATTTCAATCACCAAGATCAGCCTCTGATCAATTAAGTAAAGCTTGTTCTGATTGTTGTCACACAGTATATGTTTTTAGTAATGAATCTTTTTCTTGTCTTAAGTCTTGAATCAATACATTACTATTTCATGTTGAACGATCAAAAAAAAGACGTTTTCCATTAAACTCAACACCATTCTCTGATCAATCAAATAATGTACTTCTTCATTGTTTTGAAAGTAATAGTCTGAGTTTTTTTGATGAACCAACAAACTTATTTATAGTCACACCAAATTCTTTACCCACACTCTTGGAAAACTCATCCCACAAACGTTCTGTTTTATCTAATGTCTTGTTACATGCAGAACCGTTGAACATATGGACACATTCATAGTCATTTTTGAGCTTATCTGACCACGTTGGATTCAGTATATAAGTTATTGTATTAGTTCACTCTAGTTTTGTTGTTTTTTTGGGGGTAAAAGTAATGTGATTTTTCATACTACGCTGGACATGATTCATCCAACCAAGCATATCTCTATAAGTAGCATTTGACTGTATCACAAATGATCACTCTTTAATAATATCAGGATAAGCAGACACAGTATTTATAATGAGCTTTGATTGGTCGTTATTGATACGATCACGATAACGTAATGATCCTATCAAACGGATCGCTTTAGCATCAATAGACTCATCCAATTCATCAAGCTTATCTATGTCTCTGGTTAGTGCTTGTGCTTTGACTCATGCGACAGTCTGTCTACCAAAATCTCATACAAAGTCTCTAGTAAGAGCTTTGATAGCATCATATGATCTACCGATAATCTGACCACCAACCAATACTCATTCACGCCTAAAGGTACCAAAATACTCTTCGCTCATCTCCTTGGTAATATCTGTTTTGGCATTTTGAATAACTTTACCAGATAATGATACTGAATTTTGATCAGGATTTATTGCTTTGAGAATACTATTCATCATCATGATATACCTTGTTAATCCATCAGGGGTTGTACCACAAGCATCACAAGGAGGATTTTCTTGTTGAGTTCATTCAGACGATCCTTGAGCGACTCATGATTGAATAAAAGAAAAAACCACCATTCAATAGGCAATAACTCAGATACAAAGCAATCTAAGTAGAGAAAATAGTGATCAGATTATTTGGTATTGCATCACGACCCAATATAATCAATTATTACTGTAAAGCAAATTCTTTTTTGTCTATCTTTTAGTTTAACTTACTGTATCGTATGAAACCTTGTATTGACTATGCGCTTGAGTATATTTATCGTTATCCTAAATCTGAACGCGATCTACGTATTCAGCTTATCAAAAAATGATATATGGGTAATGAGGTAGATGAAACAATGTATGAACTCAAAAAAAGATGATATATTGATGATCGTCATTTTTGTGTAATGTATATCGAGTCTGAGCTTGTTCACAAAGGAAAACCAACAGCTCTTATCATGAAAAAACTCCTAGAAAGAGGAATTGATAAAAACCTTGTAAAAGAGTTATTACAATCATACGAAGTATCGGCTCAACAAGGTATGACCCAAAGGATAGAAAAAGAAATTGATAGACTGAAAAAGCAGTGAGATGAGGGCATAACAATTATTCAAAAACTCATGAGAAGAGGTTATACTCTCAAACAAATCAAAGAAACATTGAAAGAGAGGGAGGGGAGATAAGAAACACTATCACGCCAAGTTTACCCCATCCATGATAGAACCTATCATACCAAATACGCTCACGACGATAAGCATAATAACTAATCATACAAATATAATCAACACTGGTTCAATGATTTTTCCCAAGTCATTGAGTCATTTCTCCAAATCTTGTTGATATAAACTAACAATATTGTTGAGTGAGGCCGGAAGATTAGCCGTTGTTTCTCATACCTTGAGCAGAAGTAGACTATCAGCTGGTAAGATATCACCATGAAAAGCCATATTAGTATACATTGTTTCTCATTTTTTGATACCAATAAGTGTATTATTGATCATATCTTGATATTGTGGTAGTTTCATAATTGATTTCATAAAACTTAAAACATCCACATAATTCATACCAGATTGTAATAGTAATCTCATATAACGAAAAAATCTAATGAGATGATAATATTTTACCATCTTACCAAATCATGGTGCATCAAGTACAAACTCAAATCGTTTTCTCTTTCCAAAATCAGTCGAAAAAAAGAGAATTCATCCTATAATGAGAGTAACAATAATCAATACTATAGATTGTATATTTCAGCTTATAAATGATGTCATATTCATAATAAATTGAGTATATCGAGGTATCTGGACATCAAAGTCTTTCACAAGATCAAAGATATTGGGCAATGCGTAGATAAACAGAAAAAATACTGCGGATACCGATAAGGTGAGAAGAATTACAGGATAAAGCATAGCTGATGTATATTTACCTTTGATTGTATGGAGAAACTCATACTCTTCGGAAAGCATTCTCAGTGTGTTGACAAGCTCACCACTACCCTCTCATGATCTCATTACACTCACATCACTATCATCAAAATACTGTGGATGTCTCATCATACCACGACTCAAACTCTCTCATGATTTAAGGCTTTCATAGAGTTTTATAGAGACTTGTTTAACTGCCATATTTGGAGAGGTATCTCATATAGTCTGAATTGCTTGGATGATACTAACTCATCCATCAAGAAGATAAGCAAGTTCTTTGAAGAAAAAAATCTTGTCCTTGATAGCAAAGGTGGACACCTCACGATTATTGATAAATTTTACAATCAACTGTTCAAGCATACATCAGTATACTCAAACAAATCAGGTTTGTCAAATATTTGACAAAATAACGACTATTGAGTATACTTGATCATATATCTAGGAAATACATTTTATTCTCTGATCCTTATCAACGTGGAAAATCAGCTTATCAATTCATGACCAATACCAATGAATGGTGAATCACCTACACAAGATGTAGCTCAACAAACACTATTTTTACAAAAACAAAATCAAGTTGCTGAGATAAAATATAAAATCTATGCTTTTATTCTATTATTAGTACTTATACGATTTTGGTGAGTATTACAACATTCAATAGCAAAACACGATACATTGGTCAACGATCTCAATCAGACAACCAATGAAATAGATCTTTTGGATGTTAAAATCAAAACAGATCAGTCAAATCAGAAAATTCTTACGATAGCTAAAGAGGAGTATAATCAGATCGTAGAGTGTATCAATAAAAGAATTTGTGTATGAGCTACAACCAACAAAGAAATAACTAAAAATCTCAATAATCTGAGGACATTTTACCTAACCAACAAACTAGAAGCAAACAAAATGAGTTTGGACCAGAAGCTAGTACTCAAAGCAATCGATGATTATCTTTTAAAAAAAGATGGTAATACGTTTGGTCAGATTCAATCGATTACCTACTGAGATCCAGTCAATGTCAATGATGACAAAAGTATCTATAAACTTCCTATCAATGTCCAAATTGAGTTTTTCAATAAAGATCAATTTATTGATTTTATTCTCAATACTGAAAAATACATCGATCCTGCTCTCAAATACCGTGTCTTATTCAAGATAGTAAGTATGAACTACAACATCGCAAACTACGAAAACCTCCAAAAAGTTACCATGCTCATGGAAGTATTTTACTATAGGTAGTCAATATATCAATATAAAAAATAAAAAATACTTGATAATCTCTCTCTTAATTAAGAACTAATGTGCCGAGTAATAAAAAAGGCATAATAATGGAAACAAAAAAAGTAATAGTTAGCTACGCTGAACAGTATTATCCTCCTGGAATAAAATCATGGTTTATAACCGTTAATGGGGAAAAAAATCACAATCGACAACACATCAGAAAATTTTTTCTTTGCATGGAAAGCAAGAAATGCCGCATCCAAGCTTGCTAAAGAAATTAATGGAGAGTTCAAAGATGTGATACCTAGTCCTAGTTCAACCTAGCTAACTTCTAACCACGATAATATTATATATATATTATAGTGGTTTTTTTTTATTATCATAGTATATTATAAGTAATAAAGAAGACCAATAATCTTTATCCTCCTTTTTTCATTTTAAATTTGGAATTGGGGATAGATGCTGCTTCTCATTCTTTTTTCTCTTCGTATGGGCGATATACCATGATGATGGATTGATTAGTAATCTGTTCAAGAGTCCCTTCTGGGTCATCGAGCTTCATTGTATCGTTGTGGATTGTTTTAAGTTCATCATTATTGAGTTTGACACGGATATTTCACTCATTGACTGGGAGCGCTCCTATCATGGTTTGGTTGATCTTGAGTGTAGCTACAGATTGTCATTTATGACCTCTCTTATGAAACTTAAGATCATCGATATTCAAAAGCTTGCAGGCGTTATCAGAAAAAACAAGAATAAACTCCTCATCAGTGTATCTAAACATTCATACTACTTGGTCATCATCAACTAACTCGATTCATTTTACTCATCATGAGGTCTTACCCATCGGTCTAAGATTGGTATCTTCAAACATGACCATCATACCTTGGCTAGAAATCACACCAATTTTGTCAGAATCTTTGGTAGGAATAATATTAATAATACGTTCTCCTGCTTCCAAGTTCATAATAACCGTTGGGAATTTTTTGAAACTTAAGAGTAACTCTTTTTTGATTTTTTTTAAACTATTGAAATTACTCAACAAACATAAGTATTGATAATCCCCTTCCATTGTTTCGCACAAAACAATTTTTCCTTTGAGTCATCGATAAGCCACAGGATCAAGTGGATCTGATTTGGGTGTATGCGATGGTAGATCCTTAAGTCTGGTTATCACTAATTCTCCACTATCAGTAATAACAATAAGTTTATCTTGATTATTGGTGTTGATCATATGAACAGTCTCTTCAGGGACATTCATAATCCTACTTTGATATAAAATTTTCACCTTGTATTCATTATCAATAAGGCAAATAACATCTTCTTTTTTGAGGTCTTGCATTTTCATAAGTTTTTTGAAGTCTCATGCCATATTTCAAACATCATCACTGATTTGGGTTCTTCTTTCATCTCCAAATTTTTTCTTCAAATCCTCAATCTCTCCGATGATAACTTCATTGAGTTTTATAGGATTGGAAATAATTTCATTGAGTTGCGCTATAAGTGCTTGTTTTTCTCCTATTTCATCGAGAATTTTTTGAATTTCAAGTCATACCAATCTACCTAATGTCAATTTCAAGATATATTCTGCTTGAACATCAGTAAAATCAAATGTTTTCATCAATCTTTCTTTGGCTTCGTCAGTTGTTTGACTAGACCTAATGATAGCAATAATATCATCGATAATATCTATAGCTCTCTTAAGTCACTCCAGAATATGAAGTCTATCCTGAGCTTTTGCAAGCTGAAACTGAGATCTTCTCAAGACGACCAATTTTCTAAACTCAATAAATTCTATCAATAAATCTTTGATATTCAGAATTTTTGGTTGCATACCATCCTCTACAAGCGTAACATTATTTATAGAAAAAGTAGTTTGAAGATTAGTATACTTATAGAGTTGAAGCAATATTTCATTAGGGTTATATCATTTTTTTACTTCAATACTAACTCTAATCTTATTTTGAGCAGACTCATCTACGATATCAATAATACCTTCAATTTTCTTTTCGGCTACTAGTTCTCAAATTTTTTCTACAATTGAAGCTTTGGTTACCTGATAAGGAACATCATCTATAATAATAAACGAGTTTGATTTACCTTCTTCAATATGAGTATTTCCCCTCATGACAATACTTCCTTTCCCCTTTGCATAGACTTCTTTGATATTGGCTGAATCAAAGATAATACCTCATGTTGGAAAATCAGGACCTTTGATAATCTCCATAATATGATCGATAGTAATACCCTCTTCTCAATCAGTGTTAGCGTCTTCATTATCATCAGTAGTATCAATAGTATCAAGTTCAGTGGCCATATTGTTAATGCGTTGGTGCTGGTTGATCAGCTTATCTTGTTCATAATTCAACAACAGCATACAAGCATCTAATACTTCAGTCAAATTATGAGGAGCCATATTGGTTGCCATACCTACTGCAATACCCATCGTACCATTACACAAATGATTGGGGAAAATCGTTGGTAAGTATCTAGGTTCTTCCAAACTATTATCATAATTTGGTCTTCGATCAACCGTATCTTCTTTGATATTCTGGATCATATACTCAGTAAGAGCAGTCATTCTTACCTCAGTATATCTTGAGGCAGCGGCTCCATCACCATCAATACTTCAAAAATTTCCCTGTCCATCAACCAAAGGATATCTCATTGAAAAATCTTGAGCAAGTCTCACCATCGCTTCATACACAGAACTATCGCCATGAGGATGATAATCTCTGAGTGTCTGACCTACCACTCACATTGATTTTTTGTACTTGGTATTGTGGTACAAACCCATCTCATACATCGTATAGATGATCCTTCTAATAACTGGTTTGAGACCATCTCTCGTATCCGGTAAGGCACGAGAAACAATAACCGACATTGCATAATCCACAAATGATTGAGTTATTTCACTCTCAATAGGTTGATCGATCACATTGAGATCCACAGGAGGTTTGATTAATTCTCTTTCCGACATAACAAAAAAAAATCAGGGTATAAAAATAGATTATATACTGATTAGTAATTATTTATCTCCCTATTGCAAAAGGAAAAGAAAATAGAAGCAATGGTAACTATTTTTTGACTAACAATCATAAATCAAATTTTATTTTTTCATTATAAACATAAAAATATTCGTCATACATCTCCTACACCACCCTCCTGAGTTCTTCCATAGTAGTAAGTCACTTCCAAACTTTGATAAGTCAGTCATCTTGCATAGTCAGATATCCTCTCTTTCTTAGTGATTCTATCATATCAAGTCCCAATTTTCCTTCCAGAATCATTTGACGATCTTGATCAGTAGGTTCAAAAATCTCAGCCAAAGCCATTCTTCATGAAAATCCATCATCTCATGGAGCTGGTTCATACAAAGTTGATTTGGGGGTAATCATATCAGGAAAATGAGTGCGTACATACTCCAATCATTCATGAAGTTCAGTATTTTCTCATAATTTTGGATCACGTGGTAGTTTACTGTCAGCAAGTTTTCTCACAAGTCTTTGTCAGATTATCATATTGATTGCTGGCGCCAAAAGATATGGTTTTACTCACAAATTAAGTAATCTAGAAATTGTATCTAATGCGCTATTGGTATGAAGTGTAGAAAATACCAGGTGTCATGTAAGAGCTGCATTGATAGCTGCATTTGCTGTTTCTAGGTCACGTATTTCTCATACCAAGATGACATCAGGATCGTGTCTGAGTACTGATTTAACACCTTCAGCAAAGGTGTATCACTTGTCTTCATGGATACCAGATTGTTGAATACCTGGTATCTCATATTCAACTGGATCTTCCAAGGTAATAATCTTGATATCGGGGGTATTTAGATAAGCAAGCATACTATAAAGTGTAGTTGTTTTACCACTTCCAGTCGGTCCTGTAACCAAGATGAGTCATGAATTTTTAGCAAGATTATTGGTAATGGTGGGTATATGATACGAAGCAAAACCTATATCAGAAAATGTCATAATAGACTGACTACTGTCCAAAAATCTAATAACCACTGACTCTCCTCTCAATCATGGCATAAAAGAAACTCTGGCATCAATGTGATGAGCATGTTTATTCTCCCATACAGTGAAATCAAATCTTCCATCTTGAGGAATCTGTGCAATATTCATTTTTACTCCGGAAATGTATTTAATTTTCATAAGATAAACAGCAAACTCTTCGTGAGTTAATGTTGCAATAGTCTCCAATAAACCGTTTCTCCTAACTCTTAAGACAACCCCATTTGATTCACCTTGTAGATGCATATCACTCGATCAGGCTTGAAACGAAAGTCTCACTAGTTCGGTAATCAAATCAGTCTCAGAAAAATCGCCCTTGTGATTCAGTGTATCTTTTATGAGCTCAATAGCTTGCTCTCCTCTTGCTTGAAGTCTATAATCCTCCTTCAGTTCCAACTGTTTTTGATAATCTAACATTTGATTATACCAACTCAATGCCAAAGCAAAACCTTGATCATCAG
Source organism: Candidatus Absconditabacterales bacterium (assembly GCA_035333525.1). Taxonomy (GTDB): domain Bacteria; phylum Patescibacteriota; class Gracilibacteria; order Absconditabacterales; family Absconditicoccaceae; genus CALMFT01. The sequence continues at coordinate 16,038 of DAOQQF010000017.1, forward strand.
TATAGTATACATCCACTTGATAATTTTTAGTTTGAAATGATTCGATAAGCTGACGCAGTCACGACGAGTCATTATTGGTAGTAAGCATCATCAGCGTTTCTCCTTGTTTTCATGTTCTCTCTCGTACAAGTGTTTGTAGTTGTTGAGCTTGAGTTTTGGGTATCATTTTCAATACATCAAAATTTGGCTTGAGTCAAGCTATATCGGTTGATTGAAAAATATGATTAGTATTATTAGTTTTCATTACAATTTATTATAAGTTCACATATCTAAATCTATAATTTTTGAAATATATTTTATTTTTAACTCACACAAATTATAATATTGAGTCATGAGATTAATAAGTTCTTGCTTGTTATACGAATGTTTTATATCTCGATCATTCAAGTGAGAGGTGCGTATCAATCTTTTAGTATGAGTAAAAATTTTAGTATTTGTGCTTATATCTATAATACAACAATTAACATCCAAAGCTATTTTTTTATTAAATGCTTTTTTAGTCATAAACTTTATATCTTCTGGAGCAATATCCCTATAAGCTTCTTCATATGTATATCACATCATATCTCTTGGTTCTGGTTTGTTATTCGTATATAATTCAATAAGCATATAGTGTTTAAGTGGCTTGGTATAATCAATAGTATGCATAGCATATACTCAATCTGCAGTCTGCATATATGACGAAATATCTGTAGTAAGCACAACTCTATCTCATACACTCAATGTTTGTTGTGATTGTATTGATGCCAAGGTCTTCTCAATATCATCAAGCTGATCTCTCATATGTGCAATAGTGATACCATTTAATCCTTTCATAATATAATAGTACACATTCTCGTTCCAAAAGTCAAATATGGAATCAGAAGTTGACTTGATTTTGATTGACATATTTACAATAATAACCTCATGTCTCATACCCCTCCTTCATTATCTGATCTAGGCTTTTTATCAATACCTTTTGTGTATGAGGCACAATCTATCGACGATGTTATCGCACTATGTAATGACCAAACAATAAAATCCCAGCTTGATGTCATGGATATTGAATTTGATGGACTAGTAATCAAAGTTAAAGATACTCATATCAGAGAGCTACTTGGTTCAACCAATCATCATCCAAGATGGGCTATCGCTTACAAGTATCCTGCTAAACAGGTTACAACTCTCCTCACCGCAGTAGAACGACAAGTAGGCAGAACTGGTATTTTAACTCCGGTTGCTCATGTTGAACCTGTTCAACTCAGTTGAGTTACCATCTCAAAGGTCACCCTTCATAATCCTGACTTTATTCGTGAAAAAGATATTCGTCTATGAGATCGTGTCTATATCCAAAGGTCATGAGAAGTAATACCTTATATCGTATGTACTATTCCTGAGCTACGTGATGGAACCCAAATTATCATAGATCAGCCACACCAATGTCCTGTGTGTTATGATCCCATTCATACAGATCATGCAGAGTCATGAAATACAAGTTATTATTGTGTCAATGCGCGTTGTCCAGCAACCATCAAAGAGAGTATTAAACATTTTGTGAGTCGCGATATGATGGATATCCAATGAATATGAGATGCGATTATTGATGCAATGGTTGATAATCTGATTATATATCATTATGCAGATCTCTATAAGCTGATTACCGACCCAGTAATGAGGATGATTACCAAAAATCTACCTGGAATGGGTGACAAAAAAATCGACCTTATTATATTATGATTACAAAAATCCAAAACTCAGCAACTGTCCCGTATTGTGTATGCTCTTGGCATACCTCAAGTAGGTGAAAAAACGGCTCAGATTATCTCAGATCACCTCAAGCCACATATCGATTCATTTGAATGAAGTCAAATTGAACTACTCCAATCAATCATATCTTGGTTATCAAATAGAGAATTTCTTGGTTCAATACATTCTATAGGACCAGAGACTACTTCAAGCATCATTGATCGGATTACCAATGAACATAATCGTTCCTTGATGATAGAGCTAACAAACTATGGCGTAGAACGAAATCATCGAGGAGAAAAGATAACACTTGAATCATCAAAGCTTCAGTATATTAGGTTCGCTATTACAGGTAGTTTTGAACTCAGCAGAGAGCAGATTATTTCTATACTGGTAAAACAAGGTGCAACATATTGTCCCAATATTACCTCCAATACCAACTTTCTCATTGTTTGAACATGACCATCAAGTAAACTCTCTAAATGTATAAAGCTCAATGATTCATGAAAACAACTCATTGACATTATCCAAGGCCGACCAGAAGCAAAAATAAAACTCTGATTAGATAAATAAAACACTATAACAAAGCCTTTTGATATCAGACTATAATACATGTCTCCTACTCACGATATTATCTCTGAACTATTGAGTCAGACTCACTTGGATAGTGACAAGGTTTTGGAGGTAAGAAAAAAGATAAGCTGAAAGTATGTTTTGGCGCACATGCCTAGTAATGCAGATATATTCAAGACCTACTTTCAATGAGTTCAACAATGAATATTTCAACCCAACAAGGAATTAGAAAAACTTCTTCGTAAAAGAGCAGTAAGGTCACAATCAGGTATCGTTCCTGTTCAAGTACTTACTAAACCATTTTGGTGTCCATGAGAGTGTATCTTTTGCCCAAATGATGCAACCATGCCCAAGTCATACATCAATACAGAGCCTGGTGCTCAGAGAGCCCTCCTCAATAATTTTGATCCCTACAAACAAGTTACGAATAGATTATTGAGTCTGAGACTTACCTGACACGATGTTGATAAAATTGAAATGATTGTCTTGGGATGAACACGAGATGTTTATCCCAAAGAGTACAAAATTGAGTTTATAAAGGGACTCTATGATGCGTGCAACACCTTTAATCAGTTTTTTATGTGATACACTGATGGCTCAATCATACTAGATTCTACTAAATCCATTAATCTTTCATCACTTCCGTTTCATTTTCCTCAGTCTATCGAACAATCTCTTCAAATCAACGAAACGGCATCATGTAGGATAATCTGACTTACTATAGAAACAAGACCAGAATATGTAACCGATGAAAATTGTTTGTTCCGAAGATCATTGGGGGTTACAAGAGTTGAAATGGGCATTCAAAGTATGTTTGATGATGTGTTGGATGCCAATAAACGTGGTCACACAATCGAACAATGTAGACAAGCTATGTGTATACTCAGGTCTCATAGTTTCAAAATATCAGTTCATTTGATGCCTGGTTTATATTGATCTTCAAGAGAAAAAGATGTTGAAACGTTTCGTTTGGTATTTTGTGATCCTGCTTTCAGACCCGATGAAATCAAATTTTATCCAACAGCAATTATACCAAATACAGAACTTTATACTCTCTACAAACAAGGTAAATATACAGCTTTAACACTTGAACAAAATAAATCAATTATCAAAGAAGTTCTTATCAACCATATACCACCTTATACCCGCATCAAAAGACTTATTCGTGACATACCGGCGGAAGAAACCGTAGGCACTCATTATGTAACTAATTTGAGACAACTGGTAGAATGAGAACTCGAAAAAGAAATAAAAGAGTACGATAATCAGAAAAGAAGCGAATATTACACTAAACTCTATCCAAATATAATACATGTGGATAGTCAAGATCAACTCATCGATACAATTGGTACACTTTGGAACCAAAAAGTTAATCAACCATTATTTCATACTTCTCATGTGGTTGAAACTCATTGGACACAAGCAATACAAACATTTGTACCACATGATGTTGTCCTCAATACCATGGATCATAGAAATTTTGTATGTTTTGACACAAGATCAAGAGAAATTAGAAATAATACTCCATCTGCCACAGTTTTTCCCGTCATTCGTGTTTATTCTTCTACCAATGGTTTGGAGTTATTCATGAGTTTTGAGGATGAACTCTGATACCTATATGGATTTACAAGGTTGTTATTACCCGACTCTAATGTAAGATCTGCTCTCATTCGTGAACTTCATATTTATGGACAAGTCAACAAAATTGGTTTCACCGATGGAAATAAAACACAACATACCTGACTATGATGACAACTTATGACACTTGCCGAACAAATCTCCTCATGATGTGGTTATACTTCTATCAGTGTTATCAGTGGTGTCTGAGTGAGAAAATATTATGAAAAGCTAGGTTACAAGCTCGTGTGAACAGATATGAAAAAAGACTTGACATCCAATAAGACATGATTATAAGGGTGGTCTAAATTAAACCATATGTCTAAAACTAAAAAAAGAAGTCAAACTGAAACAAAAAAACTTCCACACGCCAACAGTGTAATAGTGTCACTTTCATCTAATATAGATGAAAGAAGGGACCAGAAAAAAAACATTATAACACTACTACGAAGAGCAAGCTATTATCGCACTGAGGGAGCATTTAAAAGAATAGGAAAAACCACCTATTCATTAAATGCGGGTATTTTGGATAAACAATTGATAAGACAAATTCAAAATAATCTATCAAGGGTATAAGTTTGAGTAAGACTAATTCAAAAACTAGTATAGGATTTACCATACTAGTTTTTTCTATCATTGAAAGTAAGAATGCAACAATAGAAATAAAACATAGACGTTAAAAAAAAGACTTGACATTGGATATAAAAAAATAAATAAGGGAGATGTAAATAAAAATTTAAAATATGTCACAACAACAGTTAGAAGAGGTTAAGACATTACCTTTGACAAAAAAAATGTCAAAAGAGAAAAAAAATCAAACTAAGACTCTTTATTTCTCTAAAGAACACAAAGATTCAATTGTTTCATTTCTAAATCAGTTAAACTTGATTAAGCCATTGGATAAAGCAGGTTTAATAACTAAATTAGGAAAACAGCAAAAGCAGGAAATGGGAGAATTTGGGAAGAGAATCTTTTATTATATAAGATGTAAAACATTACACACTAATGTCATACAATCACTTATAAAAGATTTCAATTGCTTTGAATATAAGCCCAAACGATAAGTTTGGCTTATATACAAATGCAACAAAACATCAAGCTAGTTTACTAACTTGGTGTTTTTTTTCTTATCTCAATGTATCTATCCTTGGTAGGAGGTTAAATCTCATTTATGGAAGCTGGGGAAAAACTCTCAATTCATGAAAAACTACCTATAATATCAAATCCTTTGGTCTTGTATTATCCTTATTTGAAGAGCTTCCTGAGGATATTTATCCCGAGAGTTCGGGACCTCTTCCATGTCGTAATCATAACACTTCGTTTTATGGTACTTATACCGATTGTATAACAAACGCGAACTACCCATATTCTTGATTCCCAATA
>DAOQQF010000018.1:0-21029 GCA_035333525.1 Candidatus Absconditabacterales bacterium
AACTTTTTCTGAGTTTAATAGTATCACTCAACAATCTCTGATTCAAACTCTAGAGGAAAATAAAGATTACTTTGAAAACCTCTTACAAAGATATGTTAAAACTAATGGTGTTGACTATCAATATGTCGGACAACCAGCAGGATATTTCTTTATACTTGATGATCAAGGTAAGATTACTCTCGATAAGCTAATAACCACCCTCAAATCAGTTCTACCCAATCAAACACAATCATCTCCTGAACAATCACTCACCAACTCACAACCTCATTGAATCATAACTCCAGAACGTTTGAGAAAAAAAATGCCAAACGTACCAACGTATATTCAAACAAAAAATGGCACGTATATTCAAAAGTTACAAGATGGAGCTACTAAAGAAGTAGAAGCAGAAGAACTCGGCCAACAAGAAATCTACACCATTACCATGACCGTCAATAACGATACCCGTGAACGAGTCTTTGTTCGTAATAAAGAAACTATAAAAAAACTCTACAAGATTTTTTGAGTAAACTATAAATCATTTGAACAATGACAAACTGAAGAAGCTACCACATACATAAAAGATACCATCTTCCAAAAATACCAACATGATCCAAACTTCAAACAAGCCTTTGATATACCAGACTGGTTTAATCGTAGGATTACTGATAGTGATAAAATGACACTGAGAACACTGATAAAACAATACCAACAAGACTGTAATATGGAATGAGTATTCCCGGGTTATCAGTTTGCTGATGGTATTCACTGGTGAGCTGGTGATGTTCTGTATCTTTGGTTGCCCCTGAGTGTGGGCGGTGGTTCTGTTTATCTTTGAAGCAGCTCTGTTAAGTCCAACCTCTATCGTGGCAATGCGAGTTTTGCTCGTCCTGCTCTTCTCTAGCTATTGGCATCTTGTGTTGTGGTTGGACTGAAAGTCCAACCTTACTATTTCTTCGGTGCTTTATGATTTATGCTACTTGTTCATGATGAGTTTCTTGATTATGAAGTATGATTGATGTGGTTGTAGATGTTCTGTGTATTTCAATATTTGCAAGCATTGCACTATCGTTTTCATATCATTTAAGAGCTTTACTTTTCATTGATTGGGCATCAGGGTCTCCAATCCCATCAGAGTAATGACGTCATGTTCCACTGCCAGATCAGGTTTTAATAGTACCGATATGATCTCATATGTTGACTTTACTTCATAGTGTGACAGGGATATCTTGATCCAGATGACCAAGATGATATGTCTTACCTGCAAATGGTCACTGATTAACTTTTATGACAACATAGTTTCCAAATGATGGTTTACTCAATGACCGTCATTTTTTGTTTTCTCTTACTCATGTTTTTATTCATACTACGGTGCCACTTACTGGACTATAAATTTTACCATCTTGGGGGAGTTTATCGTTGTGATCGAGAATCCCTCATCTTACTGAGTTCTTTTCTCATGCTTGTCTACCTGGTGTAATTATTTGTTTTTGAGATATTATGGTTGATTGTAAATTATTATCAGATACATTGTTTCATCATGTTATATGATTTTGATCGTGATATCATTGCTCAACTCCTACTTTTGTTTTCAATAAATCCGTCTGAGTTTGAGCCTTGAGTTGTACTTCAACTTTAGCTTGCTCTGGGTCTATGAGTGAGACAGAGATTGATTCCTTTGAATTTTTATGTGTATCTCAGGAAAGACGAGATAAAAAATAATCTGAAAGAGACATGAGATAAGAGTTGAGAATATAAAGTTAAGGAATCTTGGGAAATAAGTAATACCAATTACGTATCAAAAGAGAATTATTATTTTGGTAAATACCGATGATATAACTAGCGAACTATTGGGAATCAAGAATATGGGTAGTTCGCGTTTGTTATACAATCGGTATAACATAAAACGAAGTTTTATGATTACGACATGGAAGAGACGTCCTCGGGAAGCTCGTTGAATGTGGATTTACCCGCTGGAGGCGTGTTTTACAAGATAAAAGGATTTGATATTATAGGTAGTTTTTCATGAATTGAGAGTTTTTCCTCAGCTTCCTTAATAATAGAGAAAGTATAATCAGGTACAACACTTTTGTCAAATAAATCTCTAGATCTAAAAATCTCTTGAAATTGGGTGACATAAAATTATCACTATACGTATCTATGATCCAAATTCAGTGTATCTAATAGATATCATAATAGGCTTGTATAACCAATTATAGTGCTATTATATGAATCAGATCATCTTTTATATTTTTATTTTTTCGTACACAATCATGTCTAAACCACACTTAAACATTGGTACTATTGGTCACGTCGATCATGGTAAAACTACCTTGACAGCTGCTATTTGTACTGTTCAAAGTAAAAGAGGTCTTGCTCAAGCTAAGGATTATGCTTCTATTGATAATGCTCCTGAAGAAAGAGCAAGAGGTATTACTATTAATACTGCTCACGTAGAGTATGAGACTGAAAATAGACACTATGCACACGTAGATTGTCCAGGACATGCCGATTATATCAAAAATATGATCGTTGGTGCTGCTCAAATGGATGGAGCTATCTTGGTATGTGCTGCTACTGATGGACCAATGCCTCAAACAAGAGAACACATCTTGCTTGCTAGACAAGTAAATGTTCCAAATATTGTTGTTTTCTTGAATAAATGCGATATGGTTGATGATGAAGATATGCTTATGTTGGTTGAGGAGGAAATTAGAGACTTGCTTACCAAAAATGGTTACGATGGAAAGAATGTTCCAATCGTAAGAGGTTCTGCTTTGCAAGCTGTAGAAAATCCAACTGACTTAGATGGTAAAGCAAAATGTATTGTTGAACTTATGAATGCAGTAGATACTTGGATCCAAGAACCAGTAAGAGAGTTGGATAAACCATTCTTGATGCCTGTAGAAGATGTATTCTCTATCAAAGGTAGAGGTACTGTTGCTACTGGTAGAATTGAAACTGGTACTGTCAAGATTGGTGATGAAGTTGAACTTATTGGTATTAGAGAAGATGTTGTTAAGACAACTATTACTGGTATTGAGATGTTCCACAAACAACATGAAGTATGATCTGCTGGTATGAATGCATGATTATTACTTAGAGGTATTGAAAAAGATGGTATTGAAAGAGGACAAGTTCTTGCTAAACCAGGATCAGTCAAACCACATGCTAAATTTCATTGTGAGGTATACGTATTGAAAAAGGATGAAGGAGGAAGACATACTCCATTCATGACTGGATATAAGCCACAATTCTTCTTCAGAACTACTGATATTACATGAACAGTAAAGGTAGTTGGAGCTGAAATGATTATGCCAGGAGACAACGCTCAAATGGAAGTTGAACTTATCCACAAAATTGCAATGCATGAAGGTTTGAGATTTGCAATCCGTGAATGAGGTAGAACAGTATGAGCATGAGTTGTTACTAAAATCTTAGACTAATAACTTATAATAATACAAGATAACCTGATGAGGTAATAAATCATTGGGTTATCTTTTTCTACTGTATTGATGTTTTTGACAGATTGTTGTTATATTGATTATTATTTGTCTCTATCCATTATTAACTTTTATTTTTTGATCTCATGGCTGAAACCAAAAAAACTACTACTAAAGCAACTACAAAAAAAACTACCACCAAAGCTGTTAGTGTCAAAGCAACCTCTTCTGATAAAACAAAAGCTACTAAAACAGTTGCGTCTTCAGAGGTTACTGCTACAAAGATTGCTAAACAAGTAAAAAAAGCAAGTTCATATGAACCAAAATTAAGAATTAAACTCAAATCATATGATGTGAGAATGCTTGAAGCAAGTTCTGGTAAAATTGTTAGTATGCTTACCAAGTCAGGTGCTAGCATCAAAGGTCCTATTCCTCTTCCTAAGTGGAGAAAACTTTATACAGTTAATACGTCACACTTTGTGGATAAAGATAGTAGAGAACAGTATGAACAATTTGTATATACAAGACTCATTGATGTAGTAGAAACAGGGCCAAAAACTATGGAAAATCTTCAAAATATTAGTATTCCTGTATGAGTTTCGGTCGAAGTCAAAGTATTTTAATCATAATCTTATTATATATAATGAAAAAAGGTTGAATATTATTGGTCAAAAAAGAAATGACTAAAATGTGGTTGAATAACAGCTTTACTGCTGTAACCATTTTGGAGTTTCCTACACAACAACTCAAAACCATCAAAACACAAGATACTGATGGATATCAATCAGCAGTAATCACTACTATGAATGGTAAATCTACTATGTCTTTTGAGTTTAGACTGGATGAGTGAAATGTGTTATGAACTGAATTATGATCTATACCTTATTCTGTTTTGGATGGGATAGAGTCAGTATCATTTGTAGGAACCTCAAAAGGTAAATGATTCCAAGGAGGTATCAAAAGATTTGGTCTTCATGGTATGCCTGCAACACATGGTCATAAATTTACCAGACACTTGTGATCAAAAGGTAATAGAAAACCAAGAAGAACTCAAAAAGGTCAACCCCATGCTGGACATATGTGAGGTGATACAATTAGAGTAAAGAATATAAAAATTGTAGAACACTTTGATCATGATGATAAACATTATATTGTTGTAAAATGATCGTTGCCATGATCATATAATACACTATTGAAGTGTTATTTGTAAAATAGTATCAGATTATTGTTCGTTGTTTACTTAGATTATTATATACATATCTTATTACCTCTTACCCTATTATTTTGTTATGATGAGCTACACTATACCAGTATTAAACACCAGTTGAAAGAATCTCTCTTCAATTACCTTGGATGCTACCGTTTTTGCTCAAGATAAGATTAACTCAAGTTTGATTCATGAATATGTATTGATGCAATTAGCAAACGCTAGACAATCAAATGCACATTCAAAGACAAGATGAGAAGTATCATTTTCAGGAAAAAAAATTTATAAGCAGAAAAAAACTGGTAATGCAAGAACAGGAGATAAAGGATCGCCATTGAGAAAAAAATGATGAGTGGCGTTTGGTCCTTCAAGTGAGTATAACTGGTCCAAAACAATGACCAAGAAACAAAGAAAACTCGCATTATTGGGTGCATTTGTATCAAAGTTACAAAATAATGAGGTAGTAGTAATTGATGGATACTCTCAACCAAAGATCTCTACTAAGTGAGCATATAGTTTACTCAAAGTATTGAATTATGATGAAAATAGAAATTTAGTGATGTCCGGTAATTATGATGAGTATCTTTCTAAGTCATTTAGAAACATTGAAGATACTAAGTATGTATCGGTAGACTTTATGAATGTGGTTGATCTTCTCAAATCAAATCGTGTAATGATATTGTGAAAAGATTCATTAGAGAAAATCATTGAAAGATTTACTACTCAACTTGATTAATATATTACTATAGGCTTTATTCTATTTTAGTGCTCATTGAGCTCTATCCTTTATTATCTCTCTACTAATACAATGAAAAAAAATATACTCAGACAAAGACGAACCAAAAACAATACATGAAAAAAACCCTCATGGGCTGGAAATGATATTGTATTATGACTTATTCAATGAGAAAAATCGTTTGGTATGATGGAACACAATCAAAAATATACATTTATGGTACCAACTTCAGTCAATAAGATTGATATTGCAAGGTGATTTGAAGAACTCTATGGTAAAACACCGTTATCTGTAAATACGATTGTATTGCCCAGTAAATCAGGATCTCGTAGACTTAAAAGAAGATCATTCAAAAAAGCTATTATAACATTGAATGCAGACGATAAGATTGAGATTATTTAGTAGTCAGAATATCATATTATATAGTATATTATTATTTGTTATTATTATCCTCTTTTCATTAACTTCTATTATTTATAACCATGGCGATCAAAAAATACAAACCAACAACACCTTCGAGAAGATTTATGGTCTGATATGATTTTTCGGATCTTACCAACTCAAAGCCTTTGAAATCATTAACTACCTTTATTGGTAAAACCTGAGGAAGAAACAATGCAGGTAGAATTACCTCGAGATTTAGAGGTTGAGGTCACAAGCAACTTTATAGATTAGTTGATTTCAGATGATATGATAAGCTCAATATTCTTGGTCGTGTAGCTACTATTGAATATGATCCTTATAGAACATGTAGAATTGCCTTGATTCATTATCAAGATTGAGAAAAAAGATATGTGTTGGCCCGAGATGGTATCAAAGTAGGAGATATGGTCATGAACTGAGATCAAGCTGAAATAAAATCATGAAATAGAAAACAACTTAAAGATATTCCTGATGGTTATACTATTTTTGCTTTGGAGATCACACCGTTTACCAAAGGAAAGATGATTAGATCTGCTGGTAGTTATGCAACAATAGCAGGTAGAGATGAGATAACCTGACATGTTATTATCAAACTGCAATCATGAGAAGTAAGAAAATTTGATGGAAAATGTTGGGCTACGATATGAAAGATTTGAAATGAAGATCATATGAATGTAGAAATTTGAAAAGCAGGTAGACAGAGACGAAAGTGAATTAAACCACATATTCTTGGTAAGAATATGAATCCGGTAGATCACCCTCATGGATGATGAGAATGACACTCTCCAATTGCATTGAGAAAATGACCAAAAGCGTTCAATGGTAGAAGAGTTGCGCCATGAATCAAGACAAGAGCAGGTAAGAAACGATCAGATAAGTTTATTATTAATAGAAGAAAGAAAAAATAATTTAACTAGTCATGTATTGTACTTAATGAGATGAAATCATACTGTCGATGTACTGCTTATTTGATGTGATCAAGGTATTGGTGTTTGATGATTGACAGCAACTCTTTGTCACTATCCAATAGATATAATAGATGCAATAGATAAGCCATGAGTAGATAATGTTATTGATATCCCCTATAATCAGTATTTTGTGATCAAGTCATATAGTGATCATAATATGCCAGAGCTCAAACAATGTCTAGTAAAACCGATTATAAAAACCTACAACAAAGGTATTATAAACTCATTACACTATTTAGACCCACAATGACATAAAGATTATTTATCGCACAATCATCTCTCAAGAAACAGAAAATCGTATGTTCATAGAAGAAAGTAAAATCATAGACATTATATTATATATTATTATACAACACTCTTATTATTACTATTTTATTACTGCATCATGACTAGATCACTCAAAAAATGATATTATGTAAATCTTAAGCTCTTGAAGAAACTTCAAGCAATGAGTACCTCTGGAGAAAAGAAAGTTCTCAAAGTGTACGATAGATCTTGTACTATTATACCTGATTTTGTATGATTTACGCTTGCTGTTCACAATGGTAAGCAATTTGTCTCTTTATTTATCTCCGAAGAGATGATTGGACATAAATTATGAGAGTTTGTTCTTACAAGAACTTTTAGATGACATCCCTTCTAGTGAGTTGTATTAATTCCTTTTGTTATTTTATCTTTTAGATATATCTATCCAATGTCTGCTACTGTATATACTGCAACCTTATCATATGCTACCTTGAGCTATCAAAAAATGAACTTAATAGCTAAGATGGTAAGATGAAAAACAGCAAATCAAGCTCTCAATATGCTTCATATGACCCCAAAGAAGGCAGCTTCTATTTTGTGGAAGGTGGTTCATTCTGCGGTAGCTAATGCTGAACATAATGATAATGTAGACGCAGAAGAGTTGGTTATTGATCGTATTGATGTAGGAAGATGAATGCTTCTCAAGAGAATGAGATTTGTATCAAGAAGTGGAGTTCATAGATACTTCAAGCACAGATCGTTTGTAAGAGTCGTTCTCAAACAAGCGCAATAATAAATACATTAAAACATATCATATAATCAGAAATCAGTATATCTTTTATTTATCATCATAGTTTGGTCTTATGTGACAAAAAGCACACCCAGTTGGATTAAGAGTTGGAACCATGAAGTCATGGATGTCAGAGTGGTTTCCTAGGAAAAAAAGTCAAAAATCAGACATGTTTGTTGAAGATATTAAGTTGAGAAACTTTATCTCCAAGGCTTGCCCAAATTGCGGTATTGCCAAGATTGTTATCAGGAAAACATCATCTGAAGGTGAATTATTGATTTTTACTTCCAAACCTGCATTTATTCTCTGAAAAGATAGTAAAAATATTTTGAATCTTGAAACCAAAATAAATCGTTTATTTGGTAAACCGTTCAAAATAACTCTCAAGGAGGTAAGAACTCCTGAGTTGAGCGCAAAAGTTATGAATGAGTTTATTATTCAGCAAATTGAAAATAGACTTCCTTTCAAGAGAGTATGTAAGCAAATCATTGAAAAAGTCATGGAAAAAGGTGCGCAAGGTATTAAAATTCAAATTTCATGAAGACTGAATGGTGTTGATATTGCGAGAACTGAAAAATATGCTCAAGGTGTAGTGCCTCTTCAAACACTTAGGGCTGATATCGATTATCATTATGATGTAGCAAAGACAAAATACGGCGTATTGTGAGTAAAAGTATGGATTTGTAGAGGAGAACTGTTCAAAAAAGAAAAAGGACTTATTCAAATTGCAGCATAATAGTTACACTTGTTTATAATATATCAATCAGATTATACCATTATTTATTATTCATAATTATACTAAACCATGTCATTGTTGATGCCCAATAGATGGAAACGAAGAAAGAGTTTCAAAGGACTTACCTGATGAATTGCCACAAGTGGAACGCAAGTTGCATATGGTGATTTTGGACTAAAAGCTATGTCCAATGGTTTTGTAACCAATAGAGAATTGGAAGCAGCCAGAAAGGTAATTATTAGATATGTAAGAAAAGTATGAAAGATGCGATTGAGAGTTTTCCCAGCTCAAACAATCACCAAAAAACCACTAGAAGTAAAAATGGGTAAAGGTAAGTGAGATGTTGATAAATATGCAGTTAAAGTAAAAAGAGGTAGAGTATTATTTGAAATTAGTTGATTGGATAAAAATACTGCTCAAGAGGCATTTAAGCAAGCAGGATATAAACTTAGTGTAAGAACAAGGGTTGTAGAAAAAAATGAAATTAATTAAAACATATCTTTAATTATTAACTTTTGTTAGTAATTACTCTATTTATTACTATTTATATATACCAAATGAAATATACTGATATACTTACTATGGACTCTCATACACTCAAGGCTGAACTCAAAAAAGCTCAGACTCAGTATGGTGAACTTCAACTCAAAAAATCAATTGCTCCTTGATCGATAAAGGATACATCATTATTCAAGACCCTTAGGAGAACTATTGCTCGTATACAGTATAAACTTGCTAACTAGCTTTATTGATTTATGAAATAGACTAACTTTATTTAATATTTAATCTTACTAACTTATTATCATGATTACCAAAGAATGAAAGAATATCAAAGAACTCACATGAACGGTGATTTCTGCAAAAGCAGATAAAACATTGGTTGTAGAAGTAAAAAGAGTAACTATGCATCCTTTGTATAAAAAAAGATTTACTGTTAAAAAAAAATACTATGTTCATGATGAAAACAATGTACACAAAGAAGGTGATGTTGTGACGTTTTTACAAACAAGACCATTGAGTAAGCTCAAAAGATGGATTGTTAAATAACGTATCATCAATGTTATAATATCTGATTATCTCTTATTTATTATTTGAACTAATTGATCCCATGATTCAACATGAAAGTATCGTTGTTGTAGCTGATAATACCGGTGTTACCCAAGGTTTGGTAATCGGCATTCTCAAATGAAATAGTAAAAGCGCTTGAATTGGCGACATAGTGACTATTGCTTACAAAAAAGTAAGTAGTTCTTCTACCTTTAAAAAAGCATGAGTAGGGAGAGCTATGGTTGTAAGAACAGTCAATAATATAAAGAGAGCTGATGGTAGTTATATCTCTTTTGAGGATAATGCAGTTATTTTAGTTGATAATAAAAAAGAACCACTGGGAAAGAGAATTTTTTGACCAGTAGCAAAAGAATTGAGAGAAAAGTTTGGTTATAAAGCTATTGCTGCTATGGCACAAGAGATTATTTAGTATATTATACCAATAATCAGATTATTAGTATAATTAGTCATAAAAAAAAACATTATTAGTATTATTAGCATTATTTATTATTACTCTATAAGAAGTATATCATGAAAAAAATACAAACAGGAGATATGGTTATCGTTACTACATGATCGTTCAAAAGTAAAACTGGCAAGGTTGTCAGAGTTTTGGATGAAAAAATATATGTTGAGTGAATCAATATCAGAAAGAGAGCAAAAAAAGGACAGTGATACATAGATGTTCATCTTCCTATCCATTGTTCTAATGTTCAATACCGAGATGGAAATGCTGGATCAAAAATAGCAATCAAAATTGAAAATGGCAAAAAAATGAGAGTTGTAAAAAAAACAGGTAAAGCTGTTGAGAAGTAGTCTTGGGACTTGCCCATGATTTATCACCTATTATAGTCTTGTAATGAGTTTGTACACAGAATTCAAAAAAACACTTATCAAACAACTTCAATCAGAGTTGTGAATTGATAATATCCATGAAGTGCCAAAAGTACAGAAAGTTATTGTATGTTCTGGTATTGGAAGTTTAGCTACCAGAAAATCAATCAAGGATTTTGCTGAAGTCGAAAATAATCTCAAAGCAATTACTGGTCAAAAACCAGTCTTGATTCTTTCTAAAAAAGCGGTAAGTAACTTTAAATTGAGAGAGAATATGCCGGTTATGCTCAAGGTAACACTCAGAGGAGAAAGAGCATATGATTTTATTGAAAGATTGGTTCATTTTGTATTACCAAGAGTAAGAGATTTTTCATGACTTAATGAGAAATCCTTTGATAAAGGGGGAAATCTCTCATTTGGATTCAAGGATTGCGGAGTGTTCCCTGAAGTAAATGTTGATAATCTTACGTTGGCAGCAGGATTACAAGTAACCATTGTGCCATCATCATCAAACAAAGTACACTCACTAGCATTATGCAAAAAACTTGGTCTTATTTTCAAAACTAATAACTAATTTATTATTGTTGATATACATTCTTTATTTTTGATTATAATCATATCTTATGGCTAGAACAGCACTTATTATGAAACAAGCAACCTTGGAAAAAAGAAGACTTTCTGCATTGGCTGCTGGTAAAAAAATGACCAATATGTGTAAACACTACAATAGATGTAAATTGTGTGGAAGAACAAGAAGCTTTATCAGAGATTTTGGCATCTGTAGAGTTTGTTTTAGATTTCATGCTAGACAAGGTAATATCTTGTGAGTAAGAAAAGCATGATGGTAGGAGTTGATGAATTATTCATTATTATAGAGTATTATTTTATCTTAATTATATATCATGTCGTATACTAACGCACCAATTATTGATCTTTTGATTCAAGTAAAGAACGCTTATATGGCGAGAAAAACCTCTCTTGAAGGAATTATGTATTCAACCTTCAAGGAAAAAGTTTGCTCATTGCTTAAAAAGACTAAATTCATTAAAGAGTATGAGGTTATCACTGATGGTAATAAAAAATCACTTCATATCCAACTTATTGAGTCTTCTCAGATGAATGAAGTTGTTCCTATGATCAAAATTTTTTCTAAGCCTTCAAGAAAGTACTATGTAAGTCATTCAGAAATAAAAGGTGTTGCTTGAGGTAAAGGTATTGGCTTGATATCAACTGATAAAGGACTTATGTTTACTCATGAAGCCAAGGCAAAAAAACTTGGTGGAGAACTTATCGCAGAAATTTACTAATCTGCTTATCTTGTATTCAATTATATAACATATATGAGCCAATAAGACTATTAGTGATAATCTGATGAGGCTTTAATCTTATTTACTTAATCTATCTATTTGTATGTCTAAAGTAGGAAAAAAACCAATTCATATACCAGCTTGAGTAGAAGTAATACTTCATAATGGTATTGTTACAGTCAAATGACCAAAAGGAACTTTGACTAGACCTATGTATCCAGGTGTTACGATGACTCAAGAGTGAGAAAATCTTCAACTTAGTGCTGAAGGATATGAAATGAGAAAATTTTGGTGACTCATGAGAGCATTAATTCAAAATATGGTTACTGGAGTTGCTCAATGATACTCCAAAAAAATGCTTGTATTGTGAGTTTGATATACTGCAAAAGCTCATGGTAGCAACGGTATTGAATTTACACTTGGTTTATCTCATAAAGTATACCACACTCTTCCTGATGGTATAAAAGTTAATTTTGAAAAAGATAATAAAAATAATGATATTATGACTTTTGAATCCATAGACAAAGAACTCTTGGGAGAGGCATGTGCTAGAGTTAGACTTATTAAAGCTCCGGAACCATATAAATGAGCAGGTATTAGATTTACAGATGAGTTTATCAAGCTCAAACCAGGTAAAGCTGCTGCTAAATAACCTTGCTTATCAATTATTACTCATTACTTACTTTTATACTTTATACTCATTATTTGATTTATCATGAATAAACATAAAAATCATCTCCAGACCGTAGAATCAAAACATCTTAGGAGAAAACAAAGAACCAATGTTTCTACAAAAGCTCATTTACCATCATTTAGAGCAATTGCGTGAAAGTCAAACATGTATAATGAATTGACTGTTGTAGATCATACTGGTGCTACTATAGTTCAAAAGAAAGATCTTGGTATGAAGTGAACCAAGGTTGAGAGAGCTATTGAGCTTGGCACAATAGTTGCTTGATTACTCAAAGAAAAAAAAGTAACTCAGGTGGTTTTCGATAGAAATGGATTTAGATTTATTGGTAGGATAAAAGGACTAGCTGATGGACTTATAACATGAGGAATAACAATCTAATTTACTACTGTATTTACTTTTACTAACTCTTCTACACAATGTATTTTATCAACGAACATTTGGAACAAGACGAACAAACTCAAGAGGAACTTTCTACCACTGTTGAATCATCAACTGAATCTGAAGCGGTGACTGAAGTGACTGACAATATTCAAGAAGTTCAAACCCAAGAACAGTCTCATAGAGGCAAAAAAGGGAAATTTGATCGTAACAAAAAATGAGATAAAAGAGATAAGAGACCTAGAAGACAACCTGAAGGTAAAAAAGAGTTTGAGGAAAAGATGCTCGAAGTAAGAAGAGTTACAAGAGTTACTACATGAGGTAGACAATTGAGTTTTCGTGCCACTATGCTTATTGGTAACAAGAACGGTAAAATTGGACTTGGTGTAGCAAAAAGTAATGATGTTCAGTCTGCCGTAGCAAAAGCAACGCATGACGCTTACAAAAATATCGTCAATGTAACTATGACTGCTGATGGAACAGTTCCTTATCCAGTGTTCAAAAAATTTAAATCAGCTCAAATTAAACTCGTTCCTGCTAAACCTGGTACTGGTATCAAAGCATGATCATCAGTGAGACTTGTATTGGAGCTGGCATGATATACTAATATACTCAGCAAGATAGTTGGTACTAATAATACCTTGAACAATGCTTTATTGACGATTGACATGATATCAAAGTACAAGAATTTTGCTCTTAGATTTGCTCATAAAATTAAACAAGAACAATCGTCTGAAGAAGTATCACAAGACGTTGCTGAATAATATACATCTTTTATAATCTGATACGTATTATCGATCAATTCTGATTATCTTTTATTATTATATTATCGTACGAATGGAACTTCATATTATACCAAGATCATCTGGTCTCAAAGATAAAGCAAGAAGACTCGGAAGGGGTAATGCTACCAAAGGTAACTACTCATGAAAATGACTTAAGGGTCAAAAAGCTAGAGCATGAAAAGGTAGTAAGATACCAGCATATTATGAATGAGGTCAAACTCCTTTGTATATGAGATTGCCAAAGAAAAAAGGATTCAAGAGATATTATAAACTTACTAATCATACACAGATAGTATGAATTTGAACCTTGGACAAAAACTTTGAATCAGGTGCAGAAATTACTAAACAATCATTGTACGATAAAAACCTTATTGATACGACCGAATATGGAGTAAAAATTGTAAACAATGGCTCTACTTCCAAAACGTTCGTATTTGGTGATGATGTATTAGTCACCAAAACTATTGCGGCATATAAAGCGTAATATTTTCATTATTTTCTAATTTGCTTGTTTTATGGAACAATTGAGAAAAATCTTTTCAAATCCTACGCTCAAAAGAAGGATTTTGATCACCTTATGATTGTTAGCACTTTATAGATTATTAGTGTTTATTCCTGTTCCTTTTGCTGATATCGACGTATTGGTCAATTTTACTAACTTGGAAAATAGTAGTCTGTCATATTTTGCACTTCTTTTGGGTGGTACATTGGATCAATTTTCACTTTTGGCGGTAGGTCTTGCTCCTTATATTAACGCAAGTATTATTATTCAATTATTGAATTGAGTGATACCCAAACTTGAACAACTTCAAGAAGAGTGAGAGATTGGTCAAAAAAAGATTGGTCAAATCACCAGATGGTTAACCTTCCCATTAGCGTTTTTACAATGAATTGGAGTAACATATTTTGTCAATTACTACCTTGGTGGTAATGCAATTGATCTATCATTTGGCACCATTTTTTTGGTAGCTTTGGTTATGGCATTTGGTTCTATGTTATTGGTATGGATTGGTGATTTAATTACCGAACATGGTATCTGAAATGGGACAAGTTTAATCATCTTTGCAAGTATTATAGCAGGTATTACATCAAGCCTCTATAGTTCAATCTGAGCAGCATCAAACAAAGCATCTATCATACTTTTTATCTTGGTATTTATTGCATTGTTGGTTATACTTTGTATCTTTTTGATTAAAACAATGAAGGAGATACCGGTTATTTATGCTAGACAGTGAAAAGTGCAACAGACAAGTGTTCTGCCATTTCCATTAAATCCAGTGGGTATGGTTCCGATTATCTTTTCTATCGCATTTGTATCTTTCCCTTATCTTCTTACTCAGCTTATCTCCAAATTTGGTGGTTCAACTCAAGGACTCAAAAATGCGGCTGACCGAATTGAGGCAAACTTCAATATTTATAGCAACAATCCAACATGGTTGACTATCGGAATATATTTTCTTTTGGTAGTATTTTTTACATTTTTTTATGCATTAGTTCAATACAATCCAGAAAAGATGTCTGATAATATCCAAAAAAGAGGAGGCTATATTCCTAGTATCAGACCTGGTAAAGAGACTGTACAATATATCACTAAGATAATCTGACACTTATGTTTCCGATGAGGTATATGATTGTGAGTATTGGCTTGTTATAGTTACTTACTCAATCGTATTCCTTTGTTGCAGAATCTCTTCCAATGATTCGGAACAATACCAGTAATCGTCACAGGATCATGAATTATCATCATTGTATGAGTCGTCCAAGACATCATGAATAAGATAAAATCTGAACAGTATATGAATGAGTTGGAGTAAGACTTTGATTTATCGTGCCAACTTCGACTATATTTCTTTCTATCAAAAGAAAACCAAGGACAAAAAATCCTTGGTTTTTCTTTACCTGTTTCGCAAAAGATAGAGTTTATTTCCAAAATAAATCATAATCAATAGGAGTGTTATTATTACTATGATTGTTTCTGATGGAGTAAATCCCAAATACTTTCTACATAGTTTAGCAATAAAACCTCCATTGAAAAATGATTTTTCTCTTTTTGGGTCTGCCATATCAAGAAATTGATTCCCTATGGCAGTCAATGGACAACCGGCACAAAGAATTTGTACTGGTATTAAACAAGATGAAAGTACAAAGTGGATTCTCATCCATAATTGATACTTGTCTTGAAGGTCTTCGGGTTGGAAAGACATCCATACACCCCAAAAAAAGAAAAGAATAACTAATACATGGAAAATCTCTATTCCAATTGCGATCATTTTATAGATCTTCATATACTTCTTGTAACCTGTTTTGTCAGATTACATTCCCAGTATACTCAGAGAGAGATTGTCAAATTTTAGCCACTATTCTTTTTGAATTACAATTTAGCTGTCACAAAAAGATCTTTTTAGTTATTTGTATCATAATATATTGACTCTGATGATTAAATTATTACATATAAGATAATTTTTCGACAAGTACTTTTATCATTATACAATATGTTTTATGGCAGATACACCACGCTATCAGCGTCTTATTGATCAATTTGTTCAAGAAAATCAATGTGATAAACAACTAGCAGACTTATCTAATTTTAACGATTCGAAACTCTTTGCAAAACACGTGTCAAGATTCAAACAAGAGATTTCTCATTTTATAGACTCGAATGATAAGAGAGTTTCTAAAGATAAATTTGCTGCTTATTATTTAGCACATACGTTGCAATTACCATATGATACCTTGGCCAATATCACATATCTTTGGTGAGATAAAAAACAAGCAATTAATTATCGATGTTGTTTTTTGGATACTATGTCAGAACAAGAATATATAGAATATCTTTGTCAATTAATTTTAAGCTATGCAGAAGACGATGTAATGTATCTCGCTTTTGCACCAAAATTACTTGATGTTATACCAGATGATTCATTTCTCTATCTGGCTACAGCTGCATCACTATGATTAAGATTATATATATTGTGAGAATATGATACAGCGGCGTATTACCTTGAAGATGTGTTTACCTTGATAGAATATTTGGATGATGCATGATCAGATTTTCAATTAGAGGTTATCTGTGCGTACGGTAAGATTCGATTTGACTACTATATTCAAAAATTATGATCTCAAGATACTGATATATGAGCTCAAGCTAGTGAAGTATTGCAATATACAAAGGAAATCTTTAGAGCTGCAGCTCGCTATGCAACCACATTACACAATAAGGCATTGGTGCAATATCGACAAGCACTTGTGATGTATGAAGAGGGTAATAGAGGTCAAGCGCTTTTGGATATGCGTATGTCTACTACCGTCTATCATACATATTATTTGAATGCGCAAATTTTTCTTGCATGATTATATAAAGAAGATAAAAGATATACAGAAGTATATCATAGATGTCTTTTGCCTGCGATAGAAGCTATCAATAACAAAAAAATATCTCATCCGACAATGCATCAATTATATAGTATGTATCATATTTTGGCAGATAGTTTTTTTCAGCTTCAAGATTATCAATGATCATATTTGTATTATAAGGCACTTTATGATTTTTTGGAATCATGAGATGAATGAGATATGTTATGAATCTCAGAACATATGAGTGAAATATATACAAGGTATTATCAATTGTTATGTATGAAAAATGCATCTACACCAAGTAATGTATTGTCTATAGATACCAATCGGACTATAACAAAGACATAGTTTATGGGTCATTAAGATACGAGTATTAGTAATAGATAAATATGTTTATTTATTCTATTGTAGGTAGTTAAGATAATTATCTCTGTTGATAATATGGTATGATGCTTGGTATGAGTTCATAAAAGATTCTGGTCGTTTGAAGTGTTTGTTACTATTTCGTTTGCATTCATAAGCGGTTAGTATATCGTTATAGATTGTTATATAATCGATCTCTTGTTGTTGTTTAGTTCTTCGAAAATATGACAAGGAGAGTATATTATTATAGGCATCTTTTTTTTTGATCTCGGAGATAATAAAATTTTCTCGTAACGATCATACATCATCTCTTTGATCAACTGGAGTAAAGCGGCGTATAAGACTATTACGAACTCCATTATCCCAAAAATATATTTTATGTGATTTTTTGAGTTCATTTCTTAAGTTTTTGGAAAAGGATGGTAAGCGAAAGATAATAAAGGCCTGTTCTAGAATATGGATGTATTTTTGAATGGTTCTACTATCCAATCAGACTATCTGTCATAATTCCAAATATGATACTTTATTTCCAATTTGATAAGCCAATGCTTGGAGAAGTTTGATAATACTATCAGATCTTTTGATCATATCAACCATCAATACATCTTTATAAATATAATGTTCAGAAAGTGTAATAAGTGTTTTTTCGTGATTGTGGGCTACAGCTTCTGGGTACATACCAAATACCAATCTTTGATGGAGCTGTTGGTCAAAACCTATTGTTCATATGGTCGATATAATTTCTGATACACTGAGCGGATAGAGATGAAAGATATAAGCCCTTCCTGTTAGTGGTTCATTTACTTGATTTGCTAAATCAAAAGAACTTGAACCAGTTACAATGAGTTGCACGTTAGGAAGATGATCGACGATAAGTTTCAAAACACTTCCAATATTAGTAACCATTTGTGCTTCATCAATACAAACAATCTGATAGCCAGAGAATAATGATTGATAATCTGAGATACTTTTATTGATAATCTGAGATACTTTTATTGATAAGTAACTGTTGGGTATAGGGATCATCGCCATTGAGATACAAGACATGTTCATAGTTTTTGGTAATAGCGTGACACAATGTTGTCTTACCCACTTGTCTTGCCCCATAAACAATGACAGCCTTTCCTTTGAAAAGAGCATTAGTAATGGAAGAATATATTGTTCTAAGATACATTATTGTATGAGATATGATGAAGATAAAGAGACTTATTTTTACTTCAAGTATAACTTTTTTGCATTACAATGAGAAGAAAGTTATGATAAGATATTTTTTTTATAAAAAAAACAATTGACTTTTATATATATATATATCCTGATGGTACAAAAATTTTAAATTATGGAAATTATTAAGTTTATTGAATTTTTTATTTACTGTCTATGTTTTTTATGGTGGTTAGCTATGAGTATTGTAGCTATTCGTAAGCTCTACTTGGTTGTAAGAGATATGGGGAGAGACGATCAAGATAAAATATTTATTATACCTAAAGCAGATGTTCCAAATCTGTTTTTGATACTGATCTTATTCCTGATGTCATTACTTCCACTTGTAAATTGGTTATTCTATGAAGTATGGAGAGGTTATGAAAAAAAATATACCACCACAAAAAATTGATTAACCAGTAGCTATTCCTAACTTGATCAAAAGAATTAAAACTACCTATACAGAATGCTGTATCGGTAGTTTTTTTATAGGATTCTCATACGAGAATCTTCTTACAAAAAATCAAAATCTTTCTTTTTTATTTGTATTCATACTTTGTGCTCGTTGTTTTATACGAGCATTCCCAGTATACTCAGAGAGAGAGATTGTCAAATTTTCTTTGCTTTTGGGAGAGAAATCATTATAGGAGAGTATTATTATGTATATATATTCTCTATGCTTACTCCGTCTCTCATTGATCAGGCTCGTCATGAGTTTGAATGACTACTTGCTAGTTGTACAACCTTGGTACAAGCTGAAGATCTCAAAAACCAACAACTTGGTAAACAAGGCCTCATTGCTGACTGGTACAAAGAGTTGGCACGTTTGGATGTAGAGTGAAAAAAGAACCTATGACCAGTGATTACTGACTACAAAACATATATTACTGACCAACTTGATACACTTATTGATCAGATAAAGACTCGTGAGATGAATACGAAACTTGGTCAGGAGGTAGTTGATTTTTCGATGAAAGCTACGTTTGAGCGTTGATATGAAAATCTGATTATCAAAGAATTGTCTAGGATGATATCTCTTTTTGCGAAGTATGGCTTCCAGATATGTGATGGTGATGAAATTGTATCCAAATACCAAAACTTTTATTCGGTCAATATTCCTGCAACGCATCCTGCAACACAAATTCATGATACCTTGTATGTAAAACAGACTGATATAAACTGAGAACCATTATTACTGAGAACTCATACAAGTAGTATGCAACAAGAGCTTATTAGTAAACTTGGTCCAGAGTGCAAGTTTGTGGTACCAGGAAGGACGTATAGAGCTGAAAATATGGATGCGACCCATGATATTGCCTTTTGGCAAGTTGAGTGAGTATCTATTTCTCGTACCATGAATCTTCCACAGTTTACAGGCGATCTCAAAATGCTCTTGTCTGAGATTTTTGAGATGGACATCGAGATGAGGTTAAGACCATGATATTTTCCTTTTACTGAACCAAGTTTTGAGGTAGACATTGATTGTAGGAATAACCCTGAATTGTTTGCACTAAGTAAAAATAGATGACGACTTGAAGTCTTGGGCTGTGGGATGATTCATCCTCAGGTATTGATCAATGCGTGAGTAGATCCAACACAGTATACTGGATATGCTTTCTGATTTGGGCTCACGAGAATGATAGCTATCAAATATGGTATCAAGGATATTAGACTACTGACCAATGGAGACTTAAGATTTGTCAAATCAATGGGGTAGTGTATGAAACATCAGCTTCAGCCAACTTCGACTTTTGATACTCTCGTCCAATGGATTCATAACCAATTGGAGAGTAACTCATGATGAGGAATAAATCCTGAATGGGATTTTGAGTCCCTTAAGCAGGCCTCATCTGATGGTTCAGATTATCTGACTATTCATCCTGTTATAAGTTCCAAAAAAGGTAAACTCTTGACGATACGTAGATCATATGCTCCTATTCGTTTGATACTTGGTATCGACCCACATTCTAATACCCAACATCGACTTGATACACATCGCTTGGAAAATGGTAAAACATGGACTGAGTCTATTAGTTCAATCTTTGAATGAATTGTTGATTGTGAACTTGTGGAGACTATGAGTATTGGAGAGATTGTATGATATGCTGATCAGCAGATATCACAAGGGCATATTGTGGTTATTTTTTCTGATATGTTTGCCTACATGGATAGTGATGATACACATCATGATGGATTGGAACTTCCTTCTTTGGTCCACGATCATGCTTTCATTGTATATGCCCAACCTCCTAAAGTAGGTAAGAACTACCATTGGCGGTATGTGAGATAGGATATAGTAAACTTCTTAATAATAAATCCAAGGTCACTGGCTTTATCTAAGCGACTATTGAGTTGTAAAAAAACTTCCCCGTATATGACGGCGAGTTTTTTGTTTTGTGTTGCTATCTTGAGGAAGATTACGTGGACGTATCGAAGCTAATCAATACGCTTCACTTCCCCAAGATAACATAAAAGACATTAAACAAGGGTGTTGCTAACTTAAGATACTAATAATAACATCTACATACATCAATAACAG
>DAOQQF010000019.1:0-20827 GCA_035333525.1 Candidatus Absconditabacterales bacterium
TAGGTATCTACCAAAATAATAATTCTCTTTTGATACGTAATTGGTATTACTTATTTCCCCAAATTCCATTATCAATTATTTGCTTTTTTCTTTCATAGTGATTATACTATCATATGACTGATTGACCTTATCATACACTATCTAGTGCCTGATGATCTTCACAACAAACCGAATCCACTCTTGCGGATGGTTTTTTCCATAAACCAGATGATGAAATTACACAATCATTGAAATGAGTCATAACGCATGATATGAAACAACATATTGTTGATCTATTTAAAAGAGTCCCCCTAGAGCAACAACTCAATCCCCTACAGGTTAGAAATATATTGTGACTCGATCATACTATATGATATGTGTGATCGCTCTTTCAGGAGATTGTTTATGTTGCTCATGGTCTCTGAGTATCAATTATCTTTACAGAATATATTTATGAGTGAAAAGGAAATACTATGGATATTCAGAATGCTTGATGATTTTTCTTTCTTGGTAACAACCACGTTATTATGCAGCTACCAAATATAATTACATCCTTTAAGGATATGATTGTAGGCGAAAGAAGATGACCACATGGAGAATATAATCCTATTGAATCTAATTGAACATTTACTGAGTATGTTTCTATATTAACTCTTCATGAGCTACTACACTCGATTGTTAGATTTTTAACACACTCTTATTCTTATGTCCAAAAGTACTCCAAACCCTCTCTTGGACTACACGGCGATCAAAACATTATTAATGATTTTGACAAACAGATAAAGGATTGAAAAAACCACCTACCGTTTTTCAAACAATATCTTACTCCAGAAAGAGAAAATCGTATTGATACATTGAGCTTGATACTATGACATCTAAAAACTATTGATACGGTTCGTCATGAGTACTGACTTTTTAATAATGATGAACTTCTTTCTGAGCTTGCCAATCCAGGTTTTGTTCACAAACTCATGTCTATCCCATTGCCTCCAGATTTGATATATAAACCGATAAAAACCTCATTATTTGAGATGACATTGAGTGTTTTGTCCTATCCATGAAAGATGTATCCAAAAAATAATGCGGCACAATCGTTATTGGATCTTCTTTCTGACCGAATTCAAGACCCTGTTCCCAATCCGCGACTCGGACAAAAATCTCCTTTACCGTACCGTATAAAAGAAAAAACATCAATACAAGAGATCATTGATAAACTATAAGCTGACTTGTATACTATTTAAATTCCTGATAGATTTTGACTCTTTAATAGTATATTTTCCATTGGACAAAAATAAGAAATAATTTATTTCGTCCAGTATGATGGACATATACTGAAAATCAAGTCATTTTAGATTATTTCTTTCCCAACCATCATTGTAATAGTCCCATACCATGTTTGAGAGCGTCTGAACTATCAAAGTCTCCATCTCCATCTTTATCCAAAAGTCATCACAATAGTTTGGAAGTTGCTCACTCACTTTCTTGTTCTACCTCTTTTTGAGCTTGACCCAAGAGCTCTTGTATGCCGCTTTGATCAAGTCAATGGTCTTGTTTTTGTTTGGAGAGTTGTCCCATAATCAATGGTGCTATTTTTCATAAAAGATCAGTTACTTGATCGTGTTGAGCCCCAGATCATTTAGCAATAGTTTCAGTAAGCTTATTTTGTCCTCATCAGAAGATGTGTTTGAGAATATTGAGACCATCTTGACTATCAATTTGATCGGCCTCTTGTTCTACCTCCGAGCCATGTTGACCGAGGGCCTCTACCAATGAGCCTAGACCATCTTTTTCAGATACATTATTAGCCAACTGAGACATAATGAGCGGTACGGCAAAAGTTACAACACTTTGTGCGACTGTTTTGCTCATGCCCATGCTTTCAGCATATCAGATGATTTTATTGGAAATAAGTGAAACCAACATTGTTTTTACGAAATTATTCATAATGAGCAGAAATAACAAATAAAAAAGTAACACCTTGGTGCTATGTATAGAATATATATTGAATAGAGTAGAATGGAATGGATATAAAGATCAGGGAGTACCAGGTTTGAACTGATCCTAACGGTTTCGAAGACCGTTGTGCGAACCACTACACTAACCCCCTTTATATTTATTTACATTACTATGGTTCTTTTCAGAAACATAGTGTGCATGATATAACAAAGATGATTCAAATAACAAGCATTTTTTTCTTACTATTTCCCTATTTTTCAAAAAATATTTCATTACAAAATATTATTTTTTAAATCACTTTATATCTTAGTTGTCCAACTATGTCTAAGTTATGAAATTATCTTTATAAATGCTTTATATGATATTATTTATTATTTTATGATATTATTGTCAGACATTTCTTGATTGTTTGAATAGCAATACTGATGATGTGATCTAGTAGTATCTGGTTATCGGTGTCGTATGCTCAGGATATTGAACCAATACATTCATGAGAGTATCAACTAACCTGAAATAGCATAACTACTTGATTTGATAGTTCTGAATTTGATATCTCTATAAGCTGATCGATAGTAGATAGTGGAACATTATGATCTTGATGAGTTGTGGTGACATGAGCTCTTGATTGATATATGTGATCTTCTTTGTTATCTTTATGATCAATAACATTTTCTGAAATATTTCCTTCATCATGAAGTTGTCTTGATGAGTATGTAGTTATACACTCATCAGTTGATTATTCATGACACTTGGAGATACAATGATTGTGAACAAGTACATCAAGTATTTTCATTTCTGTTGATCTTCACTCATGATCTACTCTTATTGTGACTGATAATCTAGCATGAATGATTCCAAGGTCCGACATCAATCTTGTTTCATCCGTAACTTTAACCAACAGCGGTGAACCACTTAAACTGTTTGCATGATGAATACTGGTTGATTCTATTGTATACTCAAATCTACAATGAGTTCAATCACTGTATCATGATGGATGATCTTCATATCCTAGAGTGTTTACTGTTAATTGAGTTTCCACACCAATGACCACTTGTTCCAATAACCAGATTGTTTCATGGGACGGTTGACTATGATGATGCGATATTCATATTGATTCTATGATTCCGTGAAATACTTGATCATATAATCTTTCTCTCAGAATTGTCTGACAACATACTATAGATTGTCAGACATACTCTATGATAAATACTCATAAGTGGCTTTTGAACTGAAATAATATGTCTGACAAATGTAATAGTACTATAACTGCAGAGCCCGGTATCAATGATATTGTTTATGAACAGGTGAGCTCAACATGAATGTTGATTTGTCGTGATCAGCTTGTTTTTGCCTCATCATTAATAGTAGATACCATCAAGGAACAACTATGAGGATTGTGTTGAAACAGTAATTCTTGATGACCATCAATAAGCCAACAACCATTGATTTATCCTTCTACTCGTTGTGGTATCCAACTTCAATGATCATGGAAGGCATGATTTGGTTTTGGAAACACAATCAATATTGTATCATTATTTGGTGATCACTCATTATCTGACTCACAAACTAAATTTCGTTGTACAATTGATATGGGCGATGGAGTAACTCTCTATGAGTGCAATCCTTCATCATATCGTTATATAAAACCATGAGTTTACCCTATTGTGCTCTCTATCTACTCATCTGATAATCAATTAGTTTGTTGAGCTACATCGTTTATCAATGTACCACTTATTAAATCATCGACTTTAATGCTTTTGGAAGAGGCTGATTATGAAGGTTTTATTTGTTTGTCAGATACTATTGATAAGCTGTGAGATGATGAAGATGATATATTATCATGAAAAGTTGCTTCTAAAAAGGAATATAATAAGTTGTCAGACAAAACATGAATTTGTCTGACAAATATGTATGATGCTCATGTATCCATGCTTTTGGCGAATCCCATATGATCAGACTCAGATTCAGAGATGATTATTGTTTCTGGAAATCGAACTTCGTTTAATGAATTACCTGAGTCGTTATACCTCCATATCGGAAAAAAGACTATAAGACTTTGATCACACTCCTTTTCTGGTTATATTTCCTGAAATAACTTGACGCTTATATGATGACTGTGACTCATAAATAAGGGAATGTGTTTGTCGCTTGGTGATTCTACATGTTGAATCATTCAGACCGTATGTTACGACCAACTGCACGAGTCTGAATGGGTTAGATTTGATTATTGAACAGGAGTATATAGTGAAGATTTTTTGTCTTGAGTGATGACATGAACGATTGTGCAATGATCTATTAGTGTAGATCGTACAGATAAGAACGCTTCATCAAAAAATCCTGTTCTATCGTGTACTGAAAAAATTCGCATTGCAAAAGAAAAACAAAAAATCAGTTATGAAAAAAAGATAATCTGATACCAAAAACGTATTGTAGCTCTAACACTAAAAGAAAAAATAGCAAGAAATAATTATTATCTTTACTCTAACGTGTTCTCTTACCTCACTAATCGTTTGAAAAAAACAGTACTACCTGAGTGGCTAACATCGTTGAATAGTGTTACCAAATATCTTGAATGACTTATTAAACAAGGTTATTTCTACACTCTCAAAGATACTAAAAACTGATCATATCGCTATACAAATTGAGTGACATCACTCATCAATCAATGAGTTTTTCAACAAAGTCTTGTGGTGCCTTCTTTGACTACTTACCTATGGGAGGTTCGCTCTTATCAGACAAATGCTACTACTGTTGTATTGAATCCAAATCATAGTATTCCAACTAATTCCTCAAGTAATTCTTGATTCTTGCTTCATGATTATTAGTATAGACAAAATGAAAGCACGACGTACTACAAAAAATACTCTCAATGTACATTATATTACTAAATTCCTCGCTATATGAGTGTTCTTTGGTATGATTTTTTTACTATCATGATGCACATTGGTAACAGACACAGATCATAATGTAGGAACTGGTGAGCACTATGATCTAAAAGATATTCAATGATATATCACTACTCACCGTGATTCTGATCCAGAGACTCGTTATCAGAACTCCAAAGAACTTACTAATCTTCGTCTGCTTATCAATTATCTTATTAGTGATTTTCAATACTCCAAAGCTGCAACTTATCTGAGTGAGCTTATCCAGAGAACTAATGATCGAGATAGAAATAGTATGGCTCGTCTTATGCTCAATACACAAGGAGATACCCCATGAGGTTTGACTCAAACTCAAACATTGATTCATTCTTATTTTGTTTCAGGATTTATTGATGAATCAGATTATCGTTATTATACCCTTACTATTGATATACTTTCATGACAACTTGAAAAGGAAATGATCAATAATTTGACATGATCATATACTGACTTCAAAAATCTCTTGCGAAAACAACATGATACCTATGAAAGCTACAAAGATGTACCTGCTTATTATTTGGATGCGTTATTTGCAATTGCTTACTTTAAAATACAACAATTTGGTATAGCCAACACACTTGCTGATCGTGCTCTCAAAGCTAATCCAGAATATATACTTCCCTACCAAATCAAATCATATGTATGAGTATTAACGAAACAACCAGATCATGCAAAACAGGCTCTGGAAACACTTATTACCATTGATTCTTCCAAGTTAGAGCGATATCAATTTTTATTGTGACTAATGTATTATAATCAGAATGATAGTACACAAGCCTCCAACTACCTCCTTCAGATGAAATCACCCAATTTAAGAATTGAATGATTGAGATATTTGATTGACATAAACAAACGTCATATAACATGAGATCAGACGTTGTTAGATAAAACACTTTTGAGATACTATGAAGAGCTTTTTGATCCTACCAATCAAGATAAACTAAAACCAATTGATTTTCAGTCATTATTTGATCGGTATATGTATGATAGAATTCGTGTTGGAACATGATGACTGGTAGATGCTTGATCATGGTATCTTACTCATCCATGATTGTACGATCAGGCCTTACAAATTTGTTCAACCCTTATTTCCTGAGATCAATCATTGTGTAATTACTGAATAGGGGCTCGTTATGTGCTTCAAGGTGATCATAAAAAGGCACTAAAAACATTGATACCATTGGTCAAAATATATCCTCAATGGCAGATATATTATCTTATTGGATTATTATACTACCAACAATGACTCTATGATAATGCTAAGGTGTATTTTGCCAAAACACTCACATTTATCTGATCAGACCAAAAAGAAACTCTTTCTACTATGATGGTTGATCTTCTTAATGCACCCAATACACCCTAATACTCCTTTTCGTTATGTTTTTGCCCAACTTTCATGATTATCCATGCACTATCGTACTCCAATATATGACCGTTTGATAATCAGATTATCAGTATTATCCTTCATGATGGCACATATCTCATCAAAGCACCTATTGGTTCTGGTAAAAGTTTTCTTTTTTTTGATGGTTTAGTGTATGGTTTGTATGGTTATACAAAGCGTGATGTGCTCAATGTTCAATCTACTTCATGATGGGTAAAGGTTTTATTTACTAATCAAGACGGCGACACTTATTTGATTGATAGACCGCTCTCAGGTAAGAAATGAACCATGCTGTATCGTTTTACCTGAACTACCTGACAGTTGGAGAGCTTGTTTGATCTACTTGATGTAGTTTCATACAATCTTGATTGTATGACATTGATACCCAAGGAGATTCTTGAGCCTATAGAATTTCATCGTACCAATGAGATTCAAACTCACATTGATTTACTGTTACCCCCAAGACAAGTATTTCTTCAAAGAAATATCCTTATGCAGGATAGTGAAAATATTTTTGATCTACAGCCAAAACAAAGAATTGACATTCTTAAACTTATGTTCTGACTTGATATGATTGATACAATTAGAGATCAGGTTGGTGACCAGAAAAACCAACTCAGAGGTCAGCTTAAGGTTCTCAATGATTCTCACCATATTGTTGATCAGTACAATGAGTGGTATGCAACTTTCACGTCTACCAAAGAGTTATTTAAAACATGGAAGCCTTTTTTGTCACAAGAAGATTATGCTCTGTTGGAGCCAATACAGATGTTCTTGGAAGATCCTCTGTCACATAATTCTGATAGTCTTCATAGTGATATAACCAAACGATCTATTCAACCTCTTTATGAACTATGGAATCATCATCGCACTACTCAAACCACACTTCTTCATGACCAACAAAGACTTGCTCAGGAAATCGCTGATATAAAAAAGGAATGTGACACCAAACAAATCGACTATAATCAGAATCTTCATCAACTCACCCTACTGTGATGAGAAGATAGCCATATATCAATCCATCTTTTGAACCAAAAACTGCAAACTCTTTTGGATGAAAAAAATAATAAACAAGCACTGGTTGCTATGATAGGACAATGTGAACACTATAGACAAGAGTGATTGATCAAAAAGTCTGAACTTGAGACACGATATGCTAAACGTGAAACACTTCAAACCAAGATACATTGAAAACAGGATCAATTGCAGGCACTTCAGACAGAGTATGATACGATAAAACAATCGATGTGGGAGTCGTATATTCAGAGCCTTCATCATGAAATAAACTCTCTTAATCAATCAATACAGTCGTTGGAACAAAGGAAGACAACACTTGAGTCTCATGCTCAAGGCATTCAAGCCTCTATTGATCAGCTTGCGTCGAAATCTGAGTCTCATAACAAATTTCGCTGTACTAAATTTGATATTGATTGTCCTTTTGTGGATCAAATTACTCAATGATCACTTTCCAAAATTTCAGAACAAGTTAATCGCCATAATCATGAATTATCACTTGTTACCGCTCAGATAGTTCAAGTCGAACATGAACTCATAACCCAAGGCAAGCATCGTTTGGAAAAACAATCCCAGATATGAACTGCCTCGCCCCAGACGTTTGATTATTCATCACCCAAAGTACACGAGCTTATTAAACGCATTGAACTCCTTTCGCTTGATGGACTTACTCCCTCAGAACAATCAGAACAATCACTTATTGATGGTGCTATTGGTTCACTTGAAGAACAACTTAACTCCATGAGGAACTCATACAAAGAACTGTCTGACGCTTTGGTACAACGCGGTGTTTCTGATTATCAACACTATATAACTACTTATGAACAATTGGATACGCGTATTAGTCAACTCCAACATTCTATCCAAGATCATGTTATTAGTTCTCAGCGTATTAGTCAACTTAAAACAACAGGCGATCAACTTTCTTATACTATTCAAGATCTACAACAACGCTTGTCTGACAAACAATGACACCTTCAACTATGTAGTGAAAAACTAGTCAATCCTCTCTATAGTCAGTTATCTTTCTTTATAGAACAGACCAAACAACTGGATCAATTAATACACAAGGTTCAGTCGCTCTATGAAGAAAAAAAAAGAGTTCAACAACAAGCACTTTGAATAAACGACCAACTCCAAAAGGCTACATTACTTCACACTATTTTAGGCAAAGAATTAACGCTTTACGTATTGGACTCTTACTTACCCTTATTGAATGAATATATCAATGCGTTTTTAGCTAAAGTGGTAAGTTTTCAGCTTCGTATAGATATATGACCCGATTGAGATGAACTATCCCTTACTATTCAAGATGAACGTGGTTCAAGAGAGGTCAAGAGTTTGAGTGGTGGTCAAAAAACAATCCTTAGATTATGTTGGATTTTGGCAACCAGTGTGGTTTTTGGTAATAAAATACTTTTGCTTGATGAAACTATAAACAATATCGATCAAACAACGGTTAGTCGTGTAACTGAATTATTGACCGATTTTGTCAGACATTATAAGCTGAAACTATATGTGGTAACTCATAGCGAACAAATACAAGCAATGAGTATATGGACTCATACGATTGAGCTTATCAAATAACTTTTTCTATCATATGTCAATCATATTTGATAAATGTTGTCACAAATCGTTACATCAAACGTATCCTTGTTCAGTGAGACTCTCAAACATGTCTTGAAATACATATCGTATTAGTTACAGTTTGAGTTAAGTCGTTGCTGTGGACACAGTAAGACAAAGTCGTCACGACTTTTATTATTCATTTATTTTTTATTTTATCTTTTGCGGATGAAAAAATTGGCATTGTCACTATTGGCATTGGTTATGGCTGTTAGTAGCTTCTTGGTTGCTGCTCCAGTTGTAACTGCTGCGTATGACGCAGAGTACTTAGCTGCTTTTGATTGGGCTAAGGACAGTGGATTAACAAGTATGTCTGATGCAGACGCTTTTGGTCCATACAGAAATTTAACAAGACAAGAATGGTCAAAATTTATTGGAACTTTTGGTGAAGACTTCCTTTGCTTGGAGGAGAACCCAGAAGCACAATGTGATTTTGCTGATGCTGCTCAAGTGAGCCCTTACTTAGCTGATTCTGTTGAAAAAGCTTGTATGCTTGGTCTTATGAGAGGTAGCAACGGTAGCTTCTACCCAAATACTTTTGTATCTAAAGCGCAAGTTTTGGCTACATTGGTAAGAGGTATGGAAGATTACATGGATGAATCAACTTCTCCATGGTATGCTAACTATCACAGCTATGCATTGGATAACGGTATTACTACTGTTTCTGATGTAAACAGTTTTGATAGACCAGTTTCTAGATATGAAGCATTGTTGATGCTTTATAGAGCTAGAGATTACGAATGTGATTTCGAAGTAGTTGTTACTACTGGAACTACAAATACTGGTGTTGTAAACCCAACAGGTACTGCAACTATCAGCTTATCTCCAGATACTCCAAGAGGAGGTAGCAACAACGAAATCAACATCGCTGGTTCTTCAAACAACAACAAAGTAATGAAGATTGATGTTATCGGAAACGATGGTACTACTCAACTTCAATCAATCAACTTCATGATCGACGGTTTGTTCAACAGAGCTAACATCGTTGGTTTGAGTTTGGCTGATGAAAATGGTGTAAGAGTTACTAACGTTAGAACTCTCAACAGTTCAAACGAAGCTAACCTTACGTTCACTACTCCAACTTCATTGGCTGCTGGTGAAAAGAAATCATTCCGAATTTTACTCAATGTTTCTGGTTCAGTTAATGAAAGATTTACTGTAGAAGCTAAAAATGGTGCTTCTGTAAATGGTATCCTTTCTGTAAATGCTCCAGTAATTTCTGCTCCTATTAGAACTACTCAAGTAGGAACTCAAAACATTACTTACACTTCAAACAACGCTTCTGCAAATGTAGGTGTT
Source organism: Candidatus Absconditabacterales bacterium (assembly GCA_035333525.1). GTDB lineage: Bacteria > Patescibacteriota > Gracilibacteria > Absconditabacterales > Absconditicoccaceae > CALMFT01. Next base: position 10,183 of record DAOQQF010000019.1, read on the forward strand.
TGTCCAAGTGCTGGTTCATTGGTATACATCGGTGATACTAACAAATTAATTGGTAGATTCTCATTGTCTGTATCTTCTACAAATAACAGAAATGTTATGGTTGATAGTATTAGACTTAAATCTACTCAAAACATTCAAGGTGTTGTTAACGACATCACATTAGAAGTAGGAACTGGAACTGTTCCAGCTACTGCTTACATCAATGGTAAATATGTTACTATTGTCTTCACTAATGGATACATGATTCCATATGGAAACATTAGAACATTCTACGTGAAAGGTGATATTGTTGGTGGTGATGCAAACGACAAGATTGAATTATATCTTGAAGATTCTTCTGATCTTATGGCTCATGAAGATAGCACTGCTATGTTGGCTTTGAATAGCACTATGAGTACTCCTTACTCTAACTTGTACTGTATCAAGGAAGGATTGAATCAAATCTCTAGAACTGATACAATCTCTAATATGAACGTTCCAACAAGAGAATCTCTCGTGTTTGGTCTTCAAGCTAACGTAAACACTAAATCTGCAGTTAATGTAGATAAGGTAAGAGTATACGTTCAAGATAATGGTAACATTTCACCTTCATTTAATCCAGCTATGGATATTGAAAATGTGAGATTGTTCGTCAATGGTATATTGGTAGATACTACTTCTACTGTTATGTGTCCAGGTGTTACTTACAATGGTACTACTCCATATGCAGTCACTCCAGCTTCATTACTTGCTCCTACAGCTTGTTACTACGAGTTCAATTACTACAATCAATTGAATGGTGGTGCTAACGCTATGGAAGTAAGATTTGATACTAAATCTACTGCGGTTCAAGGACACAGAATTAGCTTCTTGATCGATCCAACAAGTATCGCATTCGGTGGTAACGCTGAATACGTAGCTACTCAAAACACTGTTACTGCTGCTGAAATCAATGGTACTGCTCAAGGAACTGATTTGATCATTACTAATCCAGCTGTAGATAATATTTCTAGAACTGATAACTTCATCAACGGTGTTGTTATGGTAAAAGAATCTGCTGACTTTACTGCTATAAAATTTGCAGTGAGAGCGAATAACGTAAGAGATTTGGTCTTGAATGGATTCAATCTTGGTTTGGTATTCAATCCAGTTGCTTCTAATGCTGGTTTCGTAGGTGATGCTATGATTTATGTAGATGGTGCTTTGGTACAAACTCAAAACTTTGCAAACACATTGGCTGCTTCATTTAACTCTCTTGGAATTATCATTCCAAAAGGATCTCAAAAAGAAGTAACTATCAAAGTAAGAACTTACTCTAATCATCCAGATACTATCGCTGGTGTTGCAGGTGACGTAAGATATACTGTATCTGCATTTGATGTAGATGATATCAATGGTAATGCTGTTACTGTTGCTACTACATTGAATGGTGCAAATATCGATGTTGCTCCTGGTATCGTAGTACAATGTAACAATATCAATCCAATTGCATCTACTATTATCCCAGCTAGCACTACTGTTAGTGTTCCAGTTGCTAATTTCGAATTCAGATCACAATATGGTGCTTCTGTAATTACTGAATTGGCTATTGCTAACGTAAATACTGCTGGTGCTACTGTTGCTACTCCTACATTGGCTGCTAACTACAACGCTACTCCTACTGCTTCTATCTACATCGACTACTCAGCTGATGGTATGATTTTGGAAGTATACAATGGTACTACTATGGTTGGTCAAGGTCAATTGATTAATGGTGTTGCATATATTGTACTCACTACTCCAATTAACTTGCCTCAAAACTCTTCTGTAGTATTGAGTGTAAGAGCTAAATCTAGTAATCCAATTACTAATATTGGTACAAGAACATTGCAAACTAGATTACTTGATCCAAATGTTGCTGTAACTGCTCTTGGTGGTGGTACTGCTCAAACTCAAGTATCTGCTGCTGGAAGTACTGCTAGTGTTACTGCTAACTGTACTAACCAATCTGCAAACGCTCACAGTGTAAGAGCTACTAAGATCAGTCTTACTGATGTTGCTAATCCAAATCAAACAACTATCAACAGTTTGGTTGGTGTATTAGGAACTTCACAAACTATCTTCAAGACTAAGATCACTGCTGATGCTGCTGGTTCTGCTAAATTGTACTCAGTAAACTTCAAGATTGATGGTAAATTGGCTGGTGCTGCTTTGGCTGCTGGTACAATTAGTAACTTCAAATTGAGAGTAAATGGTACATTGATAGCTGTTGCTGACATGACTTGTACTCCTACATATGGTTCTCCAACTAATGTAGCTTGTACATTTATGGGTGGATATCCAAATGGATACTCTATCGCAGCTTGATCTACTATTGATGTAGACTTGGTTGCTGATGTAAATGCTGCTTTGGTTGCTGGTGATTACTTATCTACTAGTATCTTAGAAGGAACTTCAAATATTACTACTCCATTTGTTGCTGGTATTGCACGACCTGGTGTTACTGTAGTTTGGACTGATAATGCAAACAACGGAAATACTGTTACGGCTGATCTAAACTGGTATTCAGATCGAGGTGTTGAAGTATTGCCTACTAACTCATGGACTTTCTCTAAACAATAGTAGATAGTCTGATTATACGAGTAATTTGATCCAAGCATCAAATTATTCTCCACAAAAACCCATCCGCAAGGATGGGTTTTTTGGTTTCAGATTTTTTTTCTTTAATTTTCCTTCTTATTCTGGAATATTTTGAGTATATATTACAATAATTTCATCAGTTATGATCCCCTTGATTACTCTTTAGTATTTAGTATAATATGTATGTATATAGTTTGGGATATATGAAAGAATGATATAATAAAAAACAGAAAGGGTTGATGATGAATTACTTTTTCCTTTATTGCACACAAAATATATTCATGAGACATTATTTTTGAATGAGCTCATCCAAATGCGACCTATTATCCTCATCAAAGGATTTTTGTTGTATTATATAATAATTATCCCTTCGTTGTGCCTTATATAATACTTGATGAAAAAAACATGTTATTGAAGCTTATAACAGCTTATCCTAGTAGAAAAGCAAAACTTTTTCTTTAGATATATATTTACTTTATTATTTCTTGTTATTATGAAATCTCAACAACCTTTATGATCTTATTGAGAATTAGATCCATATGAACTATTATTGGAGAAATCACTTTCAAAAAACTATTTGAATCTTTATAATCATAAAAAAACTTTTTTGAAAAAATTAAAAAAGAATACCCAGTCTCAAGCTTTTTTCAAAATAGATTCTAGTACCTTAAAAGATACACACCAAAAAAACCTATACCAATAAATATTCTCTCTTTATATTAATTTCTCATTTTATTTATTACCTCTGAACTAACTTCCTTATCTATATTATCAAACCTATTTTATATTACCAATGCTTTCAGCTTATCATATTTATACCGATGGAGCGTGTTCAGGGAACCCAGGACCAGGATGATGGGGAGTAGTGATCCTCCAAGGGACCACTATTATTGCTACACTATCAAATAGACAGAAGCAAACCACCAATAACGCAATGGAATTGGAAGCAGTTATTCATTGACTTGAGTGGGTGATTGTTCAACATCATTGAAAGATTGATTATACTTCCATTGAAGATTTTACCTTTGGTTGGTCTTCCAATGAAAAAGAACTTGGAGTAAGTATCCAAGGTGTAACTATCTATCTCTATACTGACTCCAAATATGTGCAACAATGAGTATTGGAATGGATGAATGATTGGAAATCAAATGCATGGAGGACGTCTAGAAATAAACCTATTGCTCATAGTCAGGAGCGACGCAAATTGGATATGCTTATTGCTATGATTGGGAGGGAAAATATCAGTCGACATCGAGTCAAAGGACACAATGGGAATGTCTACAATGAAATGGCTGATCAGCTAGCGACATGAATGATACAATAGACTATGAAGTATGAGATTGTTATTTACTACTAATATTATATATATGAAATTATGACTGATAGGAGCAACTAATGTTGGTAAATCAACATTGTTCAATAGACTTATAGGAACACATAGATCTATAGTTACTGATATTGCAGGTACTACTAGAGATATTGTTACTGAGATTATTGATATGGGGCATAGCATGGTGAGTGTTTCTGACTCGCCGGGCTTGGATCATTTTGATGAAGAGATGATATATATTCGTAAGCTGATTGCGGACTCTGATTATCTTTTATTTGTTATTGATTACACAATTGGTCTTACAGCCAAGGAGTATGACATTATTCATGAGATTAGAAAAGCAGGTAGAGAGGATCAAACACTGTTGGTGATCAATAAGGCTGATAAGTGGATGACACAGGATCAAAAGGAGATTATTATGTCAGAGTATTGGGCGCTAGGTCTTGCAAGTATTATTATGATTTCTGCAAAGAATGGTGCTCATCTAGATGAATTGGAAGATATGATAGCCTGAATTGCAGCGAGTGGTTCTTACAAAAAAGTTTACCCCAAACATGAGTTAATTGTTTCATTTGTATGAAAACCAAATGTTGGTAAGTCTACATTGATTAATACCTTTGCCAAGTCTTCTATTAGTAAAGTATCTGATGTGCCGGGTACTACACTTGACTATGTGACACAAGAAATCTCATACGGAGATACAATATTTAAACTTGTAGACACTGCATGAATTAGAAAACAGTCAAAAATTCATGGACTAGAAAAAATTGCTTTGGAAAAAACTCTCAAGATGCTTGCATATTATAAACCTATTGTAGTCCTTATGCGAGATGCGCTAGAGTGAGTTTCAAAACAAGATCTACATTTGGTAGGAGAGTTAATTAGTATGTGATTGCCTATCATTATTGCACGAAATAAAATCGATGAATGTTCTGCATCTGAGCTCAAAAGGCTCCAAGATGGTATGCCTGAATTGATGAGATTTGCGCACTGGATTCCTGTATGTTATATCAGTGGACAAGAAGGAAAACATCTTGATAATCTGATCAAAACAATCAAAAAGGTCCACACCAATAGGTCTACTAAAGTTTCTACGAATATGCTCAATACTATTGTACTCAATGCACAAGCAACCTCTCCTGCGAAATTCTCCAAAAACAAAATTTGTAAAATTAGATATATTACCCAAATCGAGGGTCATCAACCATCATTTATCTGTTTTCTTAATAATCACGAGAAAATGAACTTTGCTATGGCTAGATGGCTAGACAATGTATTGAGAAAAAACATTGATTTTACTTGAGTTCCGTTGAATATTGATTTTAGATAGATATTACATCTGTGTCCATACGACTGTTATTCTTCCATCAAGCTCTTTGATTTCAGTAGCTTTGACGATAATGGGATCACCAATTTCATAAAGTTTTTTTCGACTCAGTCATTCAGGACACTCAACCTGACTTTTGTGTAATAGTCAGTCTAACTCTCATACTGTAACAAATAGTCCATAGTTGTATTTGAGTTTTACAAATCATTCATACGTTTTACCAATTTTGATGCCAGAGTATTCAGTAATGGTAGAATTGTCTTGTATTTCCTGGTGTGGTGGATTGATTACTTCAGTTGCTGTTTGTTCTGGTACTTGTGGTGTTGTTTTATCTTCTTCTTCCGGGTTGGTTAGTTTGGTCTGATTATCATGTTGTTTGATGTATTTTGATGATAATCAGTCTGTTGTATCAATAGATAGACGTACATAAAGTTTTCGTTTTTTGGAGTTGGTGAAACCATGATCAATTTGTTTCAACACTTCATCATGTGATCATACTCGGATAGTAAGTCAGCCGTCAGTACGTTCATACATATCCAGAAATACTTGATAGATTTTCCTTTCTCATTTAATATACCAACCCCCTTTGGGTTTGAGTCCATGGAGAGTAGCAATCGACTCCATATGAGAAGGCTTGGTATAAAAGATGACTTTGTGTTCTGCTTTGACACTATCTCGGAGGATTGCATCAGGAAGAACCCCATTGATAGTATTATGTTCCCATAGATAATTTAAGCGTTCGGGAGTAGGACCTTGATATGAAATAACTCATTCATTTGATCATGAATTGACTACTTGATGAGTAGGTGAACTTGATTGCTTGATGGTGGATTCTTGATGTGTTATGTTGTGAGTTGGGGTCTTATTACTACTAGATCCTGATAATGAAGGAGATATAATTTCTTTGACTCCTTTTGATTTATGGGCTTCTTTTGCTTTGAGAACTGCTTTTTCAGTTTTGGAAAAACTTCTACTTGCTCGATGTTCGATGAGTTCTTCCAGTTCTTTTCTGCTTATCGCATATCTGCTTCTAGATTGTTTTCTAATTTTTTCCTTGAGCATTTCGACATCTTCTCATGGTGGTAGTGCAATAGTTTGAATATTGAATGGGTCTGATACGACGCCATGTATCATGAGCTTGATGTATGCTTTATATTTGGGTATATCCAAGAAATCGTTTGCTGACACTAATCACTTGAACTGATTTGCCATAATGACTGCATCATCATATCCCAGTGTCATACTGATAATAGTTCCTACGTTACCAAAGATAGCACCTCTTGTGACTTCATCAAGTTGTGATGAGTATTGATTGGCTACGATGAGTCATAGCTTGTACTTTCTGGCTTCTGATAATATGGTCGCAAACGACTCGGTAGCAAAATTTTGAAACTCATCAATATAGAGATAAAAATCTTTTCTCATCGACTCATCCATATCAGCACGAGACATTGCATCAATTTGAATTTTGGATACAATAAATGAACCAAGCAAATTGGTGCTGTCTTCTCCTATTTTACCTTTTGAAAGATTCACCAGAATGATCTTGCCCTCATCCATGAGTTTACGAAAATTAATTTTGGATGTAGATTGACCAAAGATATTACGGATAATCTGAGATGAGGTAAATTGACCTACTTTGTTGGTAATAGGAGCAACTGCTTCTTCTCTTTGTCTTGGTTGTCGAGCCTCAAATTCATCTCTTCGAAACTTCATAATAACAGGATCTTTCACATACTCCAAGACTTCTTGACGGAAATTATCATCGGTAAGCATTCTCAATACATGCATAAGCGTCGCATTGGGATATTCAAGCACCGAGAGGATTACATTTCTCAAGATATACTCCAATCTAGGTCATCGAGAGTTACCAAATAATTTCTTGAAGATAGACACGATACCTGATGCAATCAGTGTTTTTTCTTCAGGTTTTTCGTGCTCTAGTACGTTAAATCAAACTGGTCGTTCACGATCAGCAACATCAAACAATACAACATCATTTATCCTATAACTGGGCACTTGGGCTATAATATCATCAATGAGGTCGCCATGAGGATCGATCACACAGATACCTTTGTTGCTAACCATATCTGATCTAGCAAGGTTGGCAATAAGATTTGATTTACCAACTCATGTTTTTCCTATGATATAAGTATGTCTGAGTTTATCTTCTCTGGTTATCCCAAATACCACATTATTTCCTCTGTATTCCGTCTTTCCTATTACGGTCAAATCGTTTTTGTTTGGGATATTTTCCAAGCTAGGTAGATTGTTGGGATATTGGAGTTTACGATAAGGAACATACTCCAGCCCATCAAAGATCGCTCATGCGGGAATATGAAAATAATTGATAATCTGACTCAGTGAGACATATGAATATGATTCATTATTTCATCGCTTGAAAAAACCTTTTTTGGAGAGCTTATTGTAGTTTGACTGAATTGTTTGCTCTATTCACTTATTGTGTTGTGAGAGTTTGTATCATACTGTAGAATAAACCATAAGATGTTCACTGACTGACTGATCAGACTTGGAGGCAGGAGAGTCTTTGGTTTTTGGGGATGGACTTCGAAGAGAGTTAAGTATCATGCCTCATATTTTTTTGAACATCGATGTTCCGCCTCTACTATCAAAATCTATACCCACTTGTATGGATATCTCACCTTGATGAATCTGTTCAAATAGTGCAAGACTATCTAAAAATGGATCAAGATAGACGCCATCTTTTTTGAAATCCATATCATGAAGTCGATCATCGTGGCTTGTATCACCTCATTGGAGGTATTTATATCATTCGATCGGCGGATTGGTTTCGTAGGTAATATCGATATACTTGATATTGGTAAACAACGATGCCTCAAGAGTGGGTATGAGATGTTTTGGCACGGTGATCAAGAGTTGAACACGAGATCTATTTCCTTTGATTGTACAAAAAATCTTAGCCTTGGAGCCAACAAATGACCTGAGTATACCATGCCATCATGTGATAGAATCTTCCATATGTTTGTAAGGAGTAACTTTGACAGTTATATACTCATAGGTATTTTTTTTACGCAATAAATTCCATGACAACGAAGTGTTGGCAAGTTTTTCTCACAATTGTTGGGCAAGCGAAATCAAAGACATAACAATCAAACGAAGATAGAATGAATGTTCTCAGTATAATCATAACTATCTTAAAACGCAAATTTTTGACTTTGTTTTTTGATTTATCTTTTTTCACGATTGGACAAAGTTGAAGAATCAGATATGATTGCGACTTGTATTGATTTTTTGACTTTTCAAACTATTTTGATTATAGTTGTGGTATGCAATCTATCTCTGATCTTAATTTTAGACCACAAGAAGGTATTAGAAAGCGCACTGGTGAAGCATTGACTATCCCAGGTGATTCTTTTGATACCGAGTTTGCCCAATTCAAAAAGTTACTTTTGGACATAAAGTCCCTAAAGGTGGTTGAAAAACCATTGTCTGACATGTCTGACATAACTCAACAAGTGCTTCTGGGGCTAAATGAGCTTATGTCTCTTCTTGTGTCTGACAGTGAAATTTGAACAACATACTTTGTTATTGATCAGACCTGATTTATAGTAGCTAATCCTGAAGTTGATTTGACCTCATTGTTTGATTCATATTCGATGTACTATGAACAGAAACTAGGAACATTGGATACTCTGATATGAGAATGTAATGACTTAATCAAAGAGTTTAAACAACATATAGTAATTTTACACACTGCCCAAGAATGACTTCATATGAGAGTTGATATATCGCAAACTTCTTAAGGAAGCTGGAGAAAAACTCTCAATTCATGAAAAACCACCTATAATAATTTAAATCTTTGATCTTGTAAAATCTACATTCGACGAGCTTCCCGAGAAATTTTATCCCGAGACTTCGGGACCTCTTCCATGTCCTCATCATAAAACTTCGTTTTATGTTACTTATTTCAGATGTTCCTTAAACAGTTTTATTTGAATTCTCTTCCCAGGCTTCCATTACTTTATTTTTACCTAATAATTATTGGCTATGAGTATCAATGAAAAACAAGTACTTCCAGATGTATGATGAGAAACACCGTCTCACTATGATTTACTGCTTTTAAAAAAAGCCATTATTGGTGATGCATTATCAAGTCTGACCAACCATATCGATAAGAATAATCTTCCTCCAAACAATATTGTCAGACATTTTGATTGGAATGATCTCGCTTTGACTACTATTCAGAGACAGTATCTAGATATCATGTCTACTCCAGCATATCGATCCACCTATTACAATTACCTAGAAAAATACCACCCAATTATTGACGATAAAAATACTCATATAAAAAATGATGATACCTATGTAGATTTTGCATGATGTGCTCCATTTGCAACGGCTATGGAACATGCTTTTTGTATGGCTGATGGTATGACACTTCCACTTAATAAACCATGATCTACGTGGGAACTCAATAGGAATTTTGGTAGTATTAAGAATAACTATAGGGTAGAATGATGGAGTTCTTTTAACCTGGATACACTAAAAGCTCTTCCTGATGGCACTATCCTTACCGCACAGTATGACAACAGTAGATATAAAGAGTATGGACCAACTCATTCTTTAGTAAAGACTGAGTTATGATTGATACATTTGTTTCATGAAGACATGATAGTGTCACCATGGTCACTGATCAAGCCCAAAACCGATAAACACGGTAATCAAACTACCACATGATTTGCCCTCAATACTGGCTTGAAAGCAAATGGTACAGCACGTATTGAGTGATTTACTCTGGTATGATGATCATCTATGATTGTGCCTATCTATGATACATCGGCCAATAAGATAGGAATAAAATTGAGAAATGAATATACTGTTACCTGTACCAAACCAATGTCTGCTCGATGATTTGCAGAGTTGGTTGCTCAAAGTTTGTCGATACCACATGCGGCAGTTTGTATGTTACTCCAGCATCAAAATACCATGAAGTGACTTGATACTATTTCAAGTAATTGGACGTTGACTACACTGGGGTCACAAACTATCAAAGACAATGAATGAGTTCAAATTACAACTATTCGTGAAGGCGTTTCATACGCTCCACAAAGATCACAACGCTCTTAGTTCTCTTTTGATACTTAATTGGTATTATCTATGAAACAACTATATCTCCATCTTTATGAACAAGAACTTACTACTGAGAAAGTACCTCAGAGCTTTGATCTTGAATACAAAAAAGCACTTCAGCAATTGCTTCATGAGTGTCAAGGTAAAAATGATCAGGTAAGTAAAGATTTGATTGCGATGTGTCAAGTAGAGCTTAAACGCTTTTATGATGAGGTACAAAAGCCACCACTTTTTGAGCCTTTACCCAAAAAGAGAAGTGACAACAATCGTCGTACTAT
>DAOQQF010000020.1:0-20274 GCA_035333525.1 Candidatus Absconditabacterales bacterium
CTCTTGCTCGATAGTCAATCTTCCAAAAACATCATCTAAGGTTCCATAGAATTTGTTGATGTGATTCAAGAACTCACCAAGATCAAAGAACTCAATTTTAAAGAAGAGATATTTTCCAAGTCTGTGCTCTTTGGTAATAGTTAGAACTTTTGCAAAGACCGATATTCTAGAAATAAAATCTTCTAGGGTTATAGTTTCGATGATGTTGTAGAGAGCTTTTTTTGTCTTCTCATCCATTCGATCATTCCTTCCTGTGAGAGTATTCCGATTTAAAATAAACTCTTTTCATTCATTTTCGACTTTAAACATTCTTTGCTTATATCAATCTTTTTCCCCCTCCAGACCACCCCCTATACTATTTAAAGAAGAAGTGGGGTTATTTCTTTTATCTAGTTTCTTGTTTCTAGTATCTAGTATCTTATTATTGTGGCTATTCGCTGACTGTTTGGTGTCTATTTCGTGGCTGTTTGGTGGCTGTTCAATAAAGTATGGTGTGATGATTTCATAATCTAGAAGCCTATAAATCGTTGACTGTTTCGTGGCTGTTTTTTTATCACATTTTTTCATAAATCATAATGATATTAATTTTTCAAGGGCTCTAGCTACTTTTCAAGACTGGCTGGATTGCAAACCAAAGGTTGCATACTCATTTTTACTCAGAGTGAATTCTCATTGTTCTAATCAATCAGGACTTTTATTTGGATACTTCCAAGATCTCAAAGCTCCAGTGACCATAATAGCCAACCATAAAGGATTCTCTAAGAGTAGAATTATCCTCCAGTCGTGACGGTCATCTAGAAGTTTGATAAAAAAGTGCATTGATCTTTTGTTAGTTAAACAATAAAAAAGATGTCTGACCGCAATGGAACAAACATCTTTTTTAGTTGTCCCATGATAGTCTATTCTGAAGTAGTGCCATGCTTGAAGAGGTAGATTTTCATATACCCATGACACTACCTCTTCAAGAATAGATATACATGGAGAACGATCATAGGGTGGTTTTTCAAAAAAACGAATGTGCTTGTGAACATATCCATGGCTTTTTGAATTTTCCCAAACCTTAATGATGCGATTGTTGTATATTTTTTTCTCGAACCTTTTACAAGAGAAAATAGCCGGTTCGAAGATAGTCCTGTGTAGCACCCTAAAGTGGGATTTTGATTGTTTTGAAGTTTGAAACATTAGGTAGTCATATTGATAAAAGGCGGTTCGAAATTTATCAAAATGTGTATTAACTAATCTTAGCAACTTATCAAGTCTTTATGTGCTTTTAGATTGGTTTTTCTCATAATCAAGACCTAGTGTTTGACAAGATTGGACACCAATCTCTATAGTTTTACAATGGTTCGGTAAATTAAGATTATATAAAATTTGAAAATCGAGATGTTTAATAGTTATCAACTAGATTAAAAAGATAAAAACAAGAAATTATATACTTCATTTTATTATATAGTTTTTGGTTTGGGAAAATGAGTTGATAAAGATGTGTTTTAGACAAAACAAAAAGAGGATACTTTTAGCATCCTCCCTAGTGTTTTTATTTAGTCGAATCGAGATAATTCCTGTAAGTAATAAATGCATTTAAAAATTCCTTGCATTTTACCAAGCATTTCTGTATATTCTCCAGTGCATCTTCCGTACCTTTTTGGTGCGGACACCCCTCAGACGGCGGTTCGAAGTTAGTCCGGTCGAGGTACCAATAATACCTATATAATAAATAATCTCCCACAAAGAAAGGGTGGTTTTTTGTGTGAAAAAAATTATCTTCTTACATATGTTTTGATCCCATCAGATTATCAAAGATGCTTTTTGGCAAATACTGGGAAGAGTTTTTTCTGCTCTTGGTGGTTTGGTAACTATTAAATTAATGACTCCCTTTTTGGGTCCTTTGAGATATGGAGATTATAATACGATTTTGAAATACTTTGCTATATGGTCCGCACTTGCTGATTTGGGTTTATATACCATAGCGTTGAGAGAACTGGGAAAATTAAAAGATCGTTTAATCAAGCAGGGAGGTGATTTGTATGCTATTAATCACCCGGAACTCAATAAGTATTACTCCCAATTTATGGGCTCAAGAGTCATTAATTTATTTATTGTATATGGTATAGCTCTTATTGTAGCATATTTGATTCCTAGTTATCATTCAAATCCATTTATTCTGCGATGATTACCTCTTGGTATGTTATTTAGTGCTACTTTTGTATTGTGATATTTTTTTCAGTTACCACATCAGCTCTATTGGTCGATGCACCATACAAGTATTAGTCTTATTATTGCAAGGTTAGGTCAGATTGGTTTATTATTACTTATCATTTTTGGTTTTGATGTATGAGAGGTAACTAATCCTACTAGGTCAAATATTATTATTTTTATATTAATCTTGTGTACGGTTGTAGGTAGTGGGGTATTTCAAATTGCTTATCAATGGCGAACTGGAAAACGTTTTATGTCTTTGTCGCGGAAATTGGATCGAACATTTTTTCGCAATCATATTACAGAAAACCGAAAATATGGTGTTGGTTATTTTATGTCGAGTTTTCATACGCTCGCAGTATGACTCTTATTATCACGGATGTATCCAACTAAAGATGGTTTTATATTTGTATGAGTATGGTGACTAGCTATGACACTTGTGGAAATACTATTAATTATACCGTCAAGTTTAGGCAATAGCGCATTACATAAAATAGCTGGTAAATCATTGGAAGAAAAAAAATCATTTATTGGTTCTCTTTTAATTATTGTACGAGTTATCTGATGATTGATTGCTCTCAATTTTGGTTGGTTTTCTTCAGAAATTATTTCATTTGTATGATGAACTAAATATCTTGCTAGTACTTTATGATCGCGATGATCAGATTCTTTATTGTGACGACTTGGTGTTGCTTTATTACTAACTTTTACCAAGCAAATCTTCAATTATATGCTTATTGCTACCGATCATCAAAATAAACTTTTCCAAATCAATACATGGTGAGTTATCATTGGTATAGGAGCAGCAATTTGATTGGTGTATTATTACTGATTAATAGGATGAATCATTGGCCAATTATGGGTTGAATTGCTCTATGTAATTGGTGGTATACGAGTTGCTTGGCGTTACAATATTGTACCTATTATTACTCAAGACAATATTTTGAAAGTATTACTTCGATTATGAGTATGATCTTTATGAGGTTACCTTATTCATTATTTTCAGTTACTTAATGGTAGTCAATATGCTGATATCATTCTGATTATCATATATAATCTGATTCTTGTTTGATTGGTATATCGCCGAATGAAGAGGCTATTAGGTAGCACTTAGGAAAGTTTTGTATCAAAACTATTTGTATTTTTTACTTGAATTTTATTATTATATCTCTATCATTGAATATATGAAATATGATATTATATCACTCAAGTTGCATGCTCTTGATAAAGCTCTTAAAACTTTGTCAGATGTTTTGGATCGTATTGAATATGGAGTATCTAATAATGATATAAACTATTTTTATGATAGTTCTATTCAAAGATTTGAGTATACGTTTGAATTATTTTGGAAAACTCTTCAGGAAATACTCAAATATCATTTTCAGAAAGAAACATGATGAGCAAAAAGCACTATTGATGCTTCATTTGAAGAGTGAATTATAACAAACTCTTTGATACGATTTGATATGTTGGAGTTGAGGAATAAAACAAGTCATATATATGATGAAGATCAAGTTATTGAACTCAGTACATTGATACCATGATATTATAAACACCTTTTACATGATTTCAAAACTCTCCAAAAAAACTACTCATAGCACAGATCAAACTATCAAAAAATTGATAAAAGCTATTATCGGCGCAATGGTTGATTTATGATCATATCAAGTTTTTTTGTTTGGGAGTAGGGCTCAAGGGAGTCACACTGATCGTTCTGATTATGATATTGGAATTTTGTGACCAAAGTCGATTCCTTATCCTGATCTATTTATGATTGCAAGACTCGTCAATGCTCTACCAGTAAAAGTAGAGGTCGTTGATTTTATGAGGGTCTCAGATGAATTTAAGGAGTATGCGATGAGAAAGATAATACTATTGTAGGTAGAGTTATGGTAGATACTTATAATTGCTTATAATGAATATTACGTTTAAGATTCTGAATTATTTAGTTGATTTACTATATATTTATTTCTATTATCTATGAATTCAATAACTCGTTATTTATTTTTATGAATAACAATACTATTTCTTTGATGTTCTTATAGTAATGCATCACTTGATAGTCCTTTTTCATTGACCGCAAGTGGCGTTACAGTGACTTATTATCAATCATGAATTATTGATTCGCATAATGTATATATTCCCTACAAAAATGGTTATGATTTTCTCCAGTCTACGCAAGAGTGAATCAAGGTCACTACTAAAGGTAAAATAAAATTTTTCTATACGCCATTTAGTATATACAATAGAGAGGTGGCAAAAAGAGCAGGTAGTGGTAATATTGTGGTTACTTTTTCTTGATTTGATACATCTTGAAAAAAAAGGATAAATACTGATAATATGTTTTCCCAAATGATTGGTTTTAAGTGATTTATATGATTTTCTCCTAGATTGAGATATATTACCTATGAGATTGATAGTTTTGAACTTTATGATGCTCGTAAATTTGTAATGATGGATATTCGTAATGGGGAAACTGTTTTAGAACGAAAAACCAATAACTCAAACTGTCTACAAGGCAATCGACAACCTGATGGAGCAAGATTTTTTTATACTATTAGTTATAATTTTCATCAGAATTCATCTACTGATGTGATATACACTTCTGCCAAAAATTTCCCTCGCAGTATTAAATTATTCTCTGTAACTACTAATGGTACTCAAGGAGTTGCTAGTATTAACTTTTCTAAACAACTTCTTATAATAAAGGAAGGATATAATGGAATGGATGGAATCTGCTCACGAAAAAAATATCGCTATCATATTTATAGATTGAGTGAGTTAGAGTAGATATGCTTTTATTTCACTATTTTTATCCCTTCCCGCCCAGTCCGTCCAAGAAATCTTTTTCAAACGGAGAAGGGAGTATTTTTACTGCAACGTGTTGATTGCCCGCCATCATGATTCATTCTCAGATTCATGAGGAGACGAGTTTTTGTTTTTCTGCTTCTGAAAGTCAGAATACTTGTTCAAGTCATTGAATACTAGCCGTAGACTGTCTCAGGAGGATTTGTAATGCAGAGTTTGTTACAATGGGCTTACCATAAGGTGACTTGAGAAAATCATCAACATCTTGTGATATAGTAGTAACGCCTAGTTTATATTTTCTTGCTCTTTTGATGAGACCAAATAGGAAGTTTGCTGAAATCTCTTTTTGGAGCATAATCCATGCTTCATCGATAATGAGTAATCTTTTTGTTTTATGTGATCTAACTTTGGTTCGAATATAGTTAAGTACATTGTACATTGCTGGTGTCTTCAGGCTATCTTCAATATCTCTAATACTAAATACAGTGAGTCAAGTTGTGAGATCTACATTGGTTTCATTGTTAAAGAGTTTAGAAAACGTTCCTGTTACATACTTGGAAACTTTGAGACTTAGTTTTTCTCATCATGCCATACCTTCAAGTACCGCTAATAGATCTTGCATTAGAGGAACTTGTTTGCCAGTGTAATCGTCAATATCAAAAGTAATACCTTTGAGTGCATATGTTGCTTGTAGTGCTTTATCAAGTAATGCTTCTTCTTCAGCACTTACCCCTCAGATCAATACAGAAATCAATCATAAAAGTCCAAGGATTTGAGACCTTAATAAATCTCACTTACCGTATTCTACGTCTTCTACTTTGGGCGGTAAGTCAAATGGATTGATAAACTGATTACTATTGATAGCTATATTTACATAAGTTCCTCATACCTGCTCCACTAGAGGTTTATACTCATTTTCTGGATCAATAACGATAATATCAACTCACTCAAGCAAATATCTTAGAATTTCAAGTTTAACTCCAAAAGATTTACCGGCTCATGATGTAGCCAATACAACAGAGTTGTGATTTGGTAACGATGAACCAAATCTATCAAATATAATTAGACCACCAGTATGAAGATTTGCTCCATATAGTATTCCTGTACTATCAATGAGATCGCTACTTACAAAAGGGAAACTTCCTGCTAAACTTGATGTAACAGCTGATCTATAAATACCTAGATCATCAAGCATGATTGGTAAGGAGCTTGTCATACCTTGATCCATTCTTTGGGTTGCTGGTTTAATGCCTATGCCGTATCAGCCTATCTTTTGTTCAAATCTTTTGGTATCTTCAGTAAGTTTTTCCAAATCGTTATGATAGAGTGTTACATAGGTAGAAAGTTCAAAATATCTTTCTTCTTTGGTTGCAAGCTGTTGTCTAATGGTCTCAACATCATTATATTCAACTTGTAGGTCTGCATCCATAGTAATACCTTTGGCTATGAGTTCAGACATTTCCGCTTTTAATTGAGTTGTTCTTCTTTTAAGCATTCATTGAATAGCGCTATCGTCTGCTGGGTAGATGAACCAACTCATATCCCATTTTCCATAAAAATTCAGAATATCTCTAGTCCATAAAAAATCAACATATGATGGGAAGTTGTTGAAGTAATAGGTCTTTCCATTGACTCAAGAAATATTATATGAAGAAGGTTTAACCTCCCAATACGATGGAGCAATATGAGTTTTATAACTAGCGGTTGCGGAGAGAAATTCTTTTTCAGTATCGTATAAAAATCATCTCAATTGACTATCAAGTAATTTATCGCTATATTGTTCATCGGTTAATTCAAGTAATTTAGTAACTTTTTCTTTGAGCGTTCATTCAATCAGTTTATCTCAAGAGGTTGTAGTAGTAGTTTGAACTCTTCATCCCACAGAGTCTATTTTTTTTTTGGGTCATGGCACTAGAAAATCCATGATTTGGCTTAAAAATCATGATTTTGGTAGATTGGTTCAGTCACCTGTTGGGTTTATTGTTAATTTATTAGAATCAACTTGCATAGTGTCAATACGAGGAAAACCTCCTCCTACCACAAAGAGAGTATAATCGGTATCAAAGATGATATTTTTGAATCAAGCCATGATATAATGAAATCGTTAAGAGTTAAGACCAAGAGTCAAAGATATTCTTTGCCTAATAGCTATCTTGATAGTTAATACAAGTTTTGGTGACATTGTATGATAATCAGAATTTGACAGAATGCAATGGTTTGATTATAATCTATCATGAAAATTAGACTTTATTCCAAAAATTATATTGAATTCTTATTTAAGTTATAACTCACACCCATGTTTTCATCTTTATATCTTATGTTAGCCAAAAGTTCTTCTAGTACGAATTTTTTATGAGTCAAAACATCAAATACGATCAATAAAACAATAGATACCGCCGATAAAACTGCGTGATTTTTAGTAGATAATCCTTTTGTGTCAAAATTACTTGCCGTATTGTTGGCTATAGTGGTGTCGGGTTTTTTGATCCGATTATCTAGGGTTATTGCTAATTTTATTTCTCATAAAATAAAACGTAATTTTACTGAAAAAGATACCGATAGTGTTACTAAAATTGCTCAGCTTTCATGAGATTTGGTGTTTTATGCTATGGCAACATTTAGTATCTACTTGTGATTTAAGATCGTATGAATAGATATTTGACTCATTGTATGAGGCTTGTCAATCTGAATATGATTTGCAACCAAAGAAATTATCTCTAATCTTATCGCGGGTATTTTTATTTTTGCTACCAAGGACTACAAGATAGGAGATATTGTAGAATTACAAGATAGGCAGATGCCGTGAGGTGGAATTTTTGGAAAAATTGATGAAATTACTATTAGATATATTATCATAAAAACATTTGATCTCCGTAGAATGGTTATTCCTAATATTCAATTTATGCAAAGTAAGGTTAAAACTTACACATCAGAAGACATTATTAGGATGGATTTTCCTGTATTAGTATCAATTAATTCAGATGTAGATAAAACCATTCAAGCTCTGAAAGATGAGATTAATACTCTTGATTTTCTTACTCATAAGGAATTAACCGATGTACTCATTGAATGATATGATGATAAAAAGATATCTTTGAGGTGTTATTTTACTTTTGATCCCAATGGAAAAGTTCCTGGTCATATAGCAAAATCCCAGGCTGAATATAAAACTCTCAAACTCATGACTAAGTATGCCTTCAAAATAGAGTAAATATTCATGAATTTAATTGTAAATATTAAATTCAATCCAATTCCTGGCTCATAAAGATGAGTTAGGAATTTTTTTATTATCTGTTTCTCTTGCATTTTGATCACAAATCACTAGTATTCATTTCGATTATCGGTTTATGCCAATTTTCCGAGATCGGTCATTTCTATTTCCCCAAAGGTAATTATTAGTGTTATAGTATTTGTGGTGTCAGTGCTTTGTGATCGTCTTAATGATGATGTTTTTCTGTTTTATTTTCTAAATTCAGAGTATCATGTTTTTATTTGATTTTGATCAACTTATTGAGGAGTTAAAAAATAATGAAAATAAGGACAAAAAGGAGGTTATTGATCAGTATGAAAAAAATTTTTGACCTATTGGTGGTCAAACTGTTCAAGATCAAATATGGTATCAAGAATATGTGAGTAAATTTCAAACAGTAGAGTATGCTGTTCCTTTTTCATCAAAAGATGATTTTGATTACGGTTTATTATGTCAACTCGCGGCAGCTTCGTTTAGTAGTGAAGTAGCATTGGATATTAATGAAGAATGAACTATGGAGTTCGTGATCTCTGTAGAAAATGGATGACAGACTATTGCTAAAAAAGTAAGTGAATTATTTGGATATCAAATTGATAGATTGTTTAAGATCTATTGTGAGGAACAAATGAATCTTCAAAATCATCTTCATGTTAATGAGCAAGAAAAACAAGAAATTATAGCCCAAAGAGACTATAAACTTAAACAATGGAAACTCAGATTGGATCATTTTGCTACCAAAAAAGAACAAGAACAAGTTACTAAAGATAGAGCTGATAAATTATGAAATCTTATGGATCAGCTATAGAAGATCTCTTCTTTATTTTTGTTATTATTTCTTCTACCTATGTCTACTAAAAAAATAACTGCTAAAACAGTCGTTAAATCACCAACAAAATCTGTTGAAAAAAAAACAGTATCAGTTAAAAACACATGATCTAGTAAATCAACTAAGGGTTCTGCAGTTAAGACCACTGTGACTTCCCCATCAAAGAAAACTGTTTCAAAAACTCATTCGTCTAACAAGAAAGATATTCATAATCTCGACTCTTTGAGTATAGATTTTGTGGAGGTAATACCCGATGATACAGAGGAAGAAGTAGTGATTGAATCCAAAAAAAAAGAAATTTCTCATGTGGGTTATAAAAAACTCTTGGATGAACTTAGTCATTTAGAAGTTGAGCTGTTACCTGCTGTCAATGAAAGAATAAAAGAAGCAAGAGAGTATGGAGATCTGTCAGAAAATGCTGAATATCAGTCAGCAATAAATGAAAAACAAATGATCGATGTTAGAATTGTAGAACTTAAGGATATTATTGCTAATAGTTTAGTTGTTGATTCAATAAAAAAATCAAATACGGTACAGTATGGTAGTATGGTTACTATTGAATTTGTAGAAGACAAGTCTTCTTTGTCATTAAAGATTGTCTGATCTGCTGAAATTTCTTTTGAACATGAGATGAAACATATTTCATTTGATTCTCCTATTTGACTTGCTATTGAGGGCAAAAAGGTAGGTGATATTTGCAAAGTAAGAGCTGAAAGAGGTAGATTTGATGTTAAAATTATTAGCATTAATTAATACCAATTAAGTATCAAAAGAGAACTATTATTTTGGTAAATGCCGATAGCGAACTATTTGGGAATCAAGAACATGGGCAGTTCGCGTTTGTGATACAATCGGTATAAGAATTTTTAAACGATTATTTATGTATGATTATTTATTAATACACTATTATTTATCGTATGGCATCAAGAACCAATAAGCAAGGAATAGCAGCCAAAAAGGCACAACAAGCAAAACAAGCAAAGAGACTTAAAGGTCTCAAGAGATTTGAATATCCAAAAAGAAACTTAGATCTTCAGGAGGCAAAGGATTTATGAATTGTGTGAGTGAAAACTAATCCCAAATGAAGAGATTATCATTGGTTTCTCAAAGGTAGGAGAGTTTGTCGAGAAACAAGAATAAAGTGTGATCCTGACAACTTTAGATACATTATGCTTCCTAGTTGAAGTTCTGATATGGTAGAGGTTATGACTTCTGGTTGGGTCAGAGGAAAGCTCATGAAGAGAAATTCATAAATAACCACACTATTCAGCTTATCAAAAATATTCCTATAATCCATGGCCTAAGTGCTATGGTTTTTGTTTGTTTATGTATTCGGTTTATAAGATCATACTCATGATGACTAGATGAGTCTATTGTATCATAGTATCATCGTTGTCATGAAATAGTTGCGGTGCTAGATTGGTGTAAGGGGAATATATCAATCCAGGCGATATGTTTACTGTTGTATCATGATAGTATAGATTGTTCTAATGTGATACCTTGATTTATACCTCCATCGCTGAGAACAACGATTAGCGAATCATGATTAATTATATCTGAGAGAATTAATAGCATATCTCCAAGCGCACTTCAAGATAAAGGAAGTGTGTGAATGATAATACATTCTTGATTGAGTACATTATTTGATTTTTGACTAATACAATGATTAGTGTGTATTCATGACTTTTGGTTTAATTGTGTAATTATTCATTCAGCGATAGTGAGTCTTGTAGGATGTATATCTTGTTCTTCCATGCTTGGTGATGTATCCAGTATGATATTAATATTGGCTCATTGATATTGATAGGAGAGTTCAATAGGTAGTAATGAAAAAGATCATATCATAATGAGTTGAATACCATGATAGAGGTATGCTTTTGATCTATTGATAAATCTTTTTGGTATAATCCATTTATAATATGTTGTATTAAACCATCGTTTGATTACCATCCATCAACAAATGATACATCATGTAATAAGTAAACCCCGAGGATTAGTAATAGTAACCATAGGTATTTATAGAAGAGAGAAATAGAGTAGTGTATTAATTGATCACAGTCAAATTAACAATGAGATAGGATAATCATATCAATACCAATCATCAAAAAATATACGTAATATTTTTACGTAGTTTTTTTATGCCTTCATCGGTATTTGATTGAAATAGTAAGAGATATGCTTGATATACAATAAGACACAAGATAATAAAAGCTAAAAAACCAAAAACATAGTTGATAATGGTAAAAATGGGTTGGTAGTTTTGAGAGTTGGTATCAAGTATAGCACCTCATACAAACAGTGTTCCACTATCTTCAAGTGTTTTTTTTTGACTACCATAAACAGCTTCTACCATCGTTTTTGCAAGCATAATAACAATAATACCTAATACTGCATTAGAGATTATTTTTTTACCATTTTCTCGTGCTTTTTCATTTGGATCACTGATATATCCTACTGCTTTAACCAAGACCATAATAAATAGTCATCACATAATAAGGTACATACCCAATTTGAGAAAAGGAAAGAGTATAGACTCAAAAATTTCTCATGCATATGTATTTCGTGATACTCATCCTGGTCATGCACTAGCGAGTTTAGTGATGATGCCATAGAGATTGTTAAAGATAAATTCAGCTCATACAAAAATTATGATTCAAATAACTCCATAAATAAAGTAGTTTATTGCTTTATTTCTTTTTTCTTCACTATCAGAAAACATAATCTGAATAAAATTCAAAACTGCTGTCAGTAGTGCTAGTACTATCAGAAGGGGGAATACATATGTTTTAAATACATCAATGACAAAAATAACGATAGCATCGGCTCATCAATAGGTAATTGATCATATATTGGTATTATCAAGCTTATCCTTTATTGGTTCGATAGCTTCCTCCAAGAGTCATTTAAAATTTTCAGTATTACCTTGCTGTTGGAGAATGGTAATATCAACTTCGTTTTTTAGGGCAGGATTTCATGGAGGTCAAGCAAAAACCCCTATAGGTCATATAATGATTGCTATGATAATGAGTAGTGCTCATCTCACTAAAAAATGCAGGATAGATGATGTGTGGTTCATATAAGTAGTATAATCAGATATGGTTCAAAAATCAAGTTTTTATCCTCTTTCATTGAATGAGGCTTGAGACTTATGAAGATTTGGATTATAGAGCTTGAACAATAGTTTGATTAATTCATCTCATGCAAGTTGTTCACACGCTATGCCGACGGATTTGAGTCAGTCTATCACCAATGCTACTCTTGTATCCAAAAATTTATTATTGGTCATATATTGTCTATATCTTGTCATAATTTTTTCAGCAGATTCGTTACTATCCAGTATATCAAGAAATTTTTTCCACCATGGTTTACGAATCGTTGCAAAATCTTTTTCGGTTGTAGCATGAGGTATGATAATATAAAACTCTTTGGTATAAATCAAACCTTCTTGAAGATTTATTTGTTCCAGAAACTTGGTATACTCTTTGCCATATTCTGCAAGTGTTTTATTGGTAATGGCAGAGGTTTGATCTTTGAGATAATTAACGTAGTCGGTAAGATCCAAATAGGTATTATGAACGATAATCTGAATCGGAAAGTCGATTCCGTTCAGAAATCTTTTGTAGTTGTTTATGGTCATCATTTGTTCATCAGGAGATTTGAGGTCCAAGTTGAGTCATGTTGCTTTGATAACAGCTCTCAATGAACCATCTTTCATAATCATGCTACTATTTCTAATTTCAGAAAAAGGAATAAGATTTTCGGTATTTGCTACCTTTGGAACAACTTTTTTTTGGAATGCTCATTTGTTAAAATTGAAGAGATTCATGAATGGTAGATAAAAAATAAAAGTTATATTCCTATCATGTTATGATGTTTTGATGTCAGTTATTTTCATTGAAAGATTGAAACGACTCAAGAGTAGTTTGTGAATATGATTGATGATAGATTGTTTTTTCATCAAAAGTTGTATTTTTTCATCATGACTCAGTCATTCAACTCGTACTGTTGTATTATTATAGCGACAGATCCATTCAGATGATATCGGTTTGAGTAATTTATAGATAGTTTCATGGGTAATTTGAGCGATAATACCATATTGTACTTGTTTTTTGTGTACATAATGATCAGCATATTCAAACATCTTTCAAAAATCAAAAATAAAACAATTTTACTTGATAAGTTCTACTGTTTTTCCAAATTCATTCCATCATGGTGGAGGAGTGATATTAATGAGTGGATTTGCTACAATGGAGACAGATCATCCATTGACGATTGACTGATACTTATTTCGATAATCTACTCCCAAAAACCATCATTCGAGTTTGGATCTTCTTTTGGCGATCAGATCTTCCCATCAGTTACCTACCATGGTGCCCATAATAGTAAGTCATCATCCAGAACATCGTTTATTGAGTAAATTATTATTTGCATAAGGTATGTCGCTTAGTAACTTATTTGGAGTAAGGATAATTCAATATATTGTCTGATCGATGGTACATCATCACGCAAAGATTACATCACCTTCTGGCACGATATACATATTAGTTGGCTTCAACGATCATGAGAGTGTTAGGTTACCATGGCGGACAATAATTGTTGAAGAGGTGTTCATTGGGAGGATCTGATTATCGAGTATAGTATTTCCTTCATAGATGAAGATATTTGATCATGGAATTTTACTGGTTTGGGGGCCAAATTCAATAGCTTTTTGTGCCAATAATGTTTGTTTAGTAGCAAATTGATTGATAAGATAATTCAATGATGATGATGGTTTGAATTTAGTAAGTGTTAATGGGGTTAGTTTGATGCCATATTGCTCCAAGATATTCATTTTTTTAGTATTGGAACTAAAGCCATAAAAATTATTGAGACTATCATTTTGATTACTTGCAAGTGAGTTACCAATTTGTATGAGAAATGGTCTTGAAACGGTGAAGTTATACTCACAGATGACTCTATCAGTAGAGGTGATAGTTTTGGATTGAGTTGATCAGCTGTTATTGCAGATAGCATAATCTATTTTGGTAAGTTGTAATTTATACTCTCCATAGATACCATTGGTGTACTTGGAGGTAAGTTGCAACATTGATCTACCTGCATAACTCGCCGATAGGGGATTAAATCAACCCAATAATGGTTTATCGTATAATGATGGATTGATACAAGGAACTATAAAGGAAGTAATAGGAGATGTGGTTGTTCATGACTTACCATTATATAATTCAAAATGACATTTTACGCTATCGGCAGGTATTTTTCCCATTGTACATTTGGTAGTATTCGAGATAATCTGATTATTGGTAATATCCCACCAAAATGGTAAGAACTCTCATTCCATAATATCTGGAGATAAAACTTGAGTACATTCTGGGGTATTTTTTTTGGATATGACACGACATATATTATCAACTGCATTGCAGTTTTCAGAACAACTTTTCCCTTGGAATCTTCATCATGTAATAGTTACTGCTGTTCAATTAGCTATACCCATATCACACATTTCTCATACTTCTACAATTCAGTTACCACATTGTCATAGCTCATTGACAACGATTTTACAGTTGATGCATTGGAGTCATTTTATTTTGGCGCTTGTGGTTTCACATTCTTCGAGTCATTCTAGTTTACCATTTCCACATACTGATCAGGTAA
The DNA here is from genome assembly GCA_035333525.1 of Candidatus Absconditabacterales bacterium. Lineage (GTDB taxonomy): Bacteria > Patescibacteriota > Gracilibacteria > Absconditabacterales > Absconditicoccaceae > CALMFT01. The sequence continues at coordinate 14,736 of DAOQQF010000020.1, forward strand.
CTATTTGACAATCTACACATGTTGATCATGACGGTAACACAGTACTACAGTCACATCATTCTCCTTGTTGGACAATGCCATCTCAACAATTTGGGAATAACTTGAAGAGCTTACAAGCAATACATCTTTCATTTGGTCAAAATACTCAATCGGTACCATCGCATTCTTCTCAGAGCTTATACTCAGCTCTATTGTTATAATTACAAAATTTTGCTCACACCACATTTCTGATATCGTATAATCATATATCTTTGTTCAGATTATGTTTAATACCATCATAATAAAAGCAATTTGTGGTATTCCCAATAGTAATATCACTATCTATAGTATCATCAGTTCAGACCTTACCATAGGTAAATACATAACCACTAATGAGCGTTGTCGCAATTCTATAATATCCAGATGATACTCCATCAAAATGGTAGTTACCAAATATATCAGTATAAGTTGTATCTTTGATATTCTGATTACCAGTACATCACACTAGTTCTACTTTTATATTTTTGATTCACTGTTCTCATGAATTTTGAATACCATTAAAATTAGTATCAGACCATACTCTATCGCCTAGTGCTCATCATGAAAAATTCCGTCATGAAGGATAGACAATATACTCTGAAATATTATTTGCAAGATATTTATCTCCTGGAGTATTGAGAATTACTTTATTTTTTACAGGAACATTGGATCAAGTTTGAATGGCTCATTGTAATGTGATTCGTCATCATTTTTTTCCAGGGATTGATCAGGTAAGTTCAAATAGTATTCATGAACTACTTGATTGCTTGGTTATTAATGAGTAACCAGATTGACTTGATTGGGAGATAGAATTTATTTTGATACTTCCAAATTCGCTCATGGTATCTTGGATAGTCAGAGAGTTTACAGTCATCGAGCCAGTATTGGTATAAGTGATAGTGTATGAGATAGTATCAGGCGCACTGTAAATCAGCTTATTTCATGTTTTGTTAATCACCATATCAGGTTGATCGATAATAATTGGTTTGATGCAACGGTTGTAGTTTTTGATCATCATTGGAGTATTGTTGTAGATGTCACATGATAGATTTGCTACTAGTTCATTTGGACAGTATACAATAGGATCTAGAGTATTCTTGAACTGACTTGGATTGGTAAATGTTATTTTGAGAGGAGCAACCTGTACATCAACAGCACACAATCCTCATCAGGGGAGTTTCTTGTATGGACAGTTATCTTTGGTGTAAACTGTATTTTTATTTAAACCAGTGGTATACTCAAAATGATAGTCTACTAGTCCATTTATCAGACATTGTATCGAGTATACTCCAGCACTAGGTATTGTCAGTGATCATGATCTACTATTGATAACCTGAATTAACTTACCTGTTGTTCATACATTGACGTTGGTGGTTCATTGTCGGAGTCTGAGTTGGTAACTTGCTCATAGATCTGTTCCAGTACACAATGCTTGGTAGTTACCTATTGATCAGCTTATATTATTTGGTGCTTTGATGTTTAAATCAAGACACTCACTGAGTTCTCTTACTTCCACTGGTCTGATGCATCTCTCTCCAGTAAATTGTTTACTAATACACTCTACATAATAGTAACCTGGTTTATCAAATGTGTGCGATCCCTTTACTCATGTATAACTTTTTATCAAGATATCTTTGGCATTGAGTATCTGAATATATCATGTATTGGATCCAGACAGGATGCATTGGTAAGTCGACGTAAGGGGATTATCTCCAAAATCAGGTATAACACTCAAATTGGGGCATGCTTTGATTACTGTAACTGAGTTTTGTGAACAGTTGTTTGCAAGCCATCAACTCAATTCATTGTTTACTCATGTGACACAGACTTGATTGGTAATCTTGCCTGTCCCGATTCATGATTTGACTTGAGTAGTCAGAGTAAACTCACAACTCATGCCGGACCAAAAACCTGCATTGGTAACCGATCACGAAAGTTGGTTACCAGTTAGTGAATAATTCCATGATCATGAAGGATAACCACAATATGAGAGAATGTTGCTATTTCATGAGAGCGACATTACTTTGTAATCAAGTTGATTTGATGGGAAGGTATCAACAATAGTATATCTATTTACAATACCAGACCCCAAATGTTTGACAATCATCGATCGATTGATCAGATCTCCATCGGCAACAAAAACACGATTTGGTATTTTGGTAATCATGACGTCGTTTGGAGCATTGGGGTCGCCTGTAAATATTGGAGGATAGCCATCAGATGGTCATCATCATCATGGTCCTCATCAACCAGCTCATCCTCATCAGCCGTTACTATTGCCTCATCACGACTTACCAGAATTATTCGGATTATTGGGGTCATTGTTGCCCATTGCTTTTGCACTACACACATATCACTTATCCATCGTACAGATCAGATCATAGCTTGATTGTTTAGTAAAATCCAAAATACCTCATGGTGGGTAGGTGATCTTGCCTCCATTACATGTTGCAGTTGCTTGAGATCATGGAACAGTTCGTCTGATAGCAGGATAGCCTGAAATCTGCGTACCTGGATTGACGACGATTTTGTCATCACACGTATCACTCCCTGGTGGTAAGATACTCATTGGTCCATCTTCACATTTGATCCAATCTCATGATCAACCTCATTTTTTCCTAACCCAACAAATTGCTTTGTATGCTCCGATTCATAGCCCTTCATACGTATTTGTAACTACATCTCATACATGGACCTTCCATACATCTTTTCAGTTACTAGGAACTGCAAGCCCACACGACAGTTCAAACTGATTACGAGGCATACCCACACTTCCAATATCAAAAATATGCTTGAGTGTTCCAAACTCTCTTTCTTTGACCATTTCAAGCTTGACGATACATTTGGGTTCTTTGTTTGGATCAGGAGGACCACCGTCTGTAGGACCGCTACTATTTCATGTATTATTGGGATTATTCGTATCTCCAGATCAGACACATTTACACGATTCACACTTCCAGTCAGTAATCTTTGGATCTTTGGTTTTACATGCATCGATAGCAGTGCCATCACACTCTTCTCAGGCATCGACTTTGTTATTGTTGTTACATTGATTATCTCAGGTTTTTGGAGTTTCTTTCTCTCATGTAGTTCATCATTTTTTACCGGAGAATTTTCATGCACATTCTAGATTATTTACACTACAAATGACTACTACTTCATCCTTTGCTGTTTCAAATGTATATACCCCATCTTTATAATTTTTTTCAGCAGTTGGTGGGACAAATTTTAGTGTTCCTCAACATTTAATATTAATAGTCGGAGTATCAACTTTAATAATATTATTGTCATTGATAGCATCAATAGGTGTGATTCCATTGATTTGAAGTTGATCTTTACATCAGTCTCCATTTGGTTTAGTAATGGCTGTAGTATTAGAACATTCAATAAACTTTGGCGGTTGAAAAAAACATTTAGCGTCATATGTTCCAATACTAAGTTTATTATTTCAAACTGTAGCGGAAAAACTTGGTGAACTGCCATTGAGTACCACTCATGGTAATTTAGAAACACTACAATCTCATGCTTGTTTAATATTAGGGATAAGTTTTTGTGGTAATAATGATCATCATTCATCCTTAATGTCTACCTTGAGGTCAAGATTAGATTCTCATGCTTGAGAGAGAATTAGTTCACATTTTGGTTTTACTGTTTTTATTCTAAATGGGCATTCACGAATTTTTCATTCAAACTCAATCAGGCAATATTGGGTAGTTTCTCATAGAGAATCAAAACTAATTGGTGCTCATTTTATACCTAATGTTTGAAATTTTTTTGGTTTCTTATCTGATCAGATAAGATTTCACACACAGTCTCATCATACTAATTTTGTTCATACTAATACGGTCCATGGTGGTCATTCATCTCGATCCAATCATCAAAAGTTTGGATTTGTAATAATATTTGGATAGTCTGTGTCAGGAGGACATTCAAACTCTCTTTTTTTGACAGGTACTTCCACTGTACATACATTTGGATCTTTAGTAGTTTCAGTATCGTGAGTACATTCTACAAAATACTTTGTTTCTTTATCTCCTTTGAATGTAACTTGATGTTTTCCTTCAATAATTAATGGTCATCATGAGAATTCAAATACTTTGATTGTAGCATCTAATGTATTATCTCATTGACAGGTTACAGTGATATCTTTAGGATCATCTCTAAAGAGTTCTTCATTCGGAGTATATATTGGTGTTTTACATTTTCAGAATTCTTTTGTTGTTGTTAAGGCGAAATTACAATCATCACTAGTAATTCAACCAGCTTTGATCGAACAGTTAAATATTCGTGTTCATACTGTTGATATGAGATTAGAATCCACAGTAAATTGCACTGGTGATGGTGGGCTACTTTTAGGCAATCCTAACAATAATGGAGATACATTGAGTGTTACTATTCATCAGAGAGCATTATTTGTATCACTACAAGTAATATTGATAGGATTTAGAGGCTTATTTGGTAGAATAGTTTGACTTATAGATCATACTGGATTGATCAGACATTTGGGTGGCTTACATTGTTGAGTACAATCAAGAGGATTGAGACATGACGATGACGGATCCGCTGGGTCGAGAATACAAGACTCATCACATGAAAAGCTTGTTGTATTACATTTTCTTCATTTGAGTTTTGTTTCTTCACATCGTAATGGGTCAGGAGGAGCTATTACTTTGATTTCTAATCATGTGTTTGTCTTATATGTCGTTTCACATCTCCATTTTCGTGTTGTTTTATCATCAGTATCCTCTTCCGTTTTTTGAACAGCAACTCCAGGATTACATTCATAATGTTTTGTCCCACACTTTGCTTCTCATTTACATTGTTGATCGTTATCACATAGATCCTTACCATTATTGTCTTTATCTGTAGCAACAGATTGACAGGTTCAATTTGATTGACATTCTTTTCTGGAGTACTTTTTTATATCCTCTATACATAGTTTTATTTTAGTTTGAATACTACAATCTGATTCGCGGTATCGGTTACAAGTTGCTTGTTCATTATTTTGCTTTTGCTCTTCGGTACACGTTGGTTCACATGTTGTTGGATAACCATTGGGGTTATACTTTGTCGTATTTTTGGGATTGCATTTACAAATTGTCTGAGCACTGTTTTCGCATTCTTTGCCATTTATACTACAAGTAAATGTATATTCTTGAGGACATAGTTCGAGTGAAAATAACTGTGGATTTGTCCATGATGGTCCCAAAGGAGAAAATCCACTTGCAGGATGTACTTTGATAATTGTTCATGCTATTGAACCACTGTTTTCACATTTCACATTTATGCTTTCTGGATTATCATCAACAATGGTTATATTTTTTTTATCTATAACTACACTACAAGATGGATCATAGAGTTGTACACTTCATAGGCATAGTAACTTATAAGGATCTCATCATGGTCATTGGATCCCATTAAATCAAATATAAGTACAACTAACATTCTCTGTATTTTTAGGATATGATTCGGATACTTTGGATGGATTTGGTATTCATAATATTTTCATATTTATATTGTT
>DAOQQF010000021.1:0-19881 GCA_035333525.1 Candidatus Absconditabacterales bacterium
CGCGTTTGTTATACAATCGGTATAACATAAAACGAAGTTTTATGATTACGACATGAAAGAGGATTCCTCGGGAAGCTCGTCAAAAGCCGATAATACCAGATTAAAAGATTTAATATTATAGGTAGTTTTTCATGAATTGAGAGTTTTTCCCCAGCTTCCTAAAATACACGCTGTCGCAGAAAGAGAAGAAATAAAAGATGTTTTTGATCTGTATCGAATACTCAATAACGAGCCTACAACACTTGATGAACTTATTAACAAGGTTGAAGAAAAATTTGGTGTACAATTGGAATACAAAACCATTCTCTCAAGAATATTGTACATCTGTGAGCAGTTAGGTAAAATTACACCATTTTTGATAGAAAAAAGATTTGATTTACATATAATAAGACAGTTTTTTTTGACGTATTTATAATTTATAATCTGAACGTATGGCAGGACACAGTAAACGACACAACATTAAACATCGTAAGGCAGCAGAAGATGCAAAAAAATCAAAGGTGTATAGCAAAATGGCAAAGCTTATTGAAATAGCTGCTCGTAATGGTGCTGATCCAATGATGAATCCATGACTTGATACGGTTTTGTCCAAAGCAAAATATGCTTGAGTGCCAAAAGATGTTATTGAGAGAGCTGTCAAAAAAGGCTCATGACAGACAGGAGGTGGTTCATATCAGACTATCTTTTATGAATGATATGCACCATGATGAGTTGCTTTGTATATTAAAACGTTGTCTGATAATACCAATCGTACTGCGACCAATGTGAGATCGCTTTTGGGTAAGGCATGAGGCACAATGGCTGAGATGGGCGCCGTAAGCCGACAATTCAAAGAAATAGGTGAAATAGTTATTACTTGAATTATCTCTAAAACCAAACTCAAGTGAGTTGATATTGAACAGGAACTTCCTTTTGATAATGGTATCCTTGAAGAACAATTGTTGGACCTTCCTATTAGTGATTATACTATTGAAGAGGGTATTTGTAGGGTAGTTACTACGAAAGAGTATTTTCATACTGTGTTGAAATCTATTGAATGATGAGGGTACAAAATTACTCAGGGTGATTTGGTATGGGAGTCGACCAATAAGATTGAGGTTGATGATGAACTCTATACTAAAATTGAAAAAATAAGAGATATACTGGAAGATGATGATGATATTGAGGAGGTTTATGATAATGTTGCGTAAAATCCTTATTCATTACTCAGATTATTGAATATTTATGTGTTTATGTTTGTATACCAATGAAACGTTTGTTTGTGCTTTTGTTATGGATTATTGTTATCTTTTTACTAGGTCTTTTTGCTTATCAAAAAATGACAGGAGATACTCCAAATTGAGCGACTACTAGGTCTCGTCTCCAATCATGGTGGTACCAATGAACCATGTTTGTCAGAAAAACTCGTACTATGATTACTTCGATAGGAGAGTCATCACAACATGTTATTCAGCATAATATGTCCTGAACACAAATGGAGCTTTTATCATCATGATCTAAAACGATGACATGAACGATAGATAGTGAAACGATTAAACATGATATAAAGCGAAACAATGATTTTCTTAATAATTTAAAAACCTCCTTGGAGGTAGTTTATCCAGCAGTAGGAAAGGGAGAAATATATGTTAGGTGGATTGGTACATGAGACTACACTCATGATTGAATTCGTGTTACATGACCTTCATGAACGGTCTTTTATCCAGCATTGTACAACCAAGATAATGCCTATGCTCTCAACCAAGGCAAAACTCATAACATGTTCTCTACCAATGGTATCCAACTTTTGGATCGTGGTAGTGGCGAATATTATATTTATTTCCCTTCATTCAATCAAGAAGGTTTGCACAAAGGGACTGTCTTGTGACTTGCTCGTGGTAATGGCCAAATGATTCCAAATCTTAAACCATTGTTGTACTACAAAAATCAGTATCTCTTTACTCAGACTGATCCTTCATGAACCCAACAGTGACTCTATAGGGCATCCAATCATACACTCGAAAAACTCTGAAATTGGGTTATTACCGATCTTGGGATCGACAGCGACCTCATCGCACTCTATGATAAAACACTGAACACTATAACGATCCATGACCTACATACTATGAATATCATCAAAAGTATCGTTCTTACAAGGAGTGATATAACCTTCCAATGATTTGTGCATTATGATCAGCAGTATCGAATCGGATATATCGATAATCAGAAACAGACGATGGTTTATGAAGAACGATAATATCTTTTGAAACGCATTAAAATAGGTTGAAAATTTGCATTTTAGAGAAATAATGATTATAATCAAAATGTTTATCTAAAGAATCATATCATACATCAGTATATCTTTTATTTTCTTTTTGTCTATCATGAATAAGCTCTTTGGTTGGTTGTTATGAATTATCATCATAGGAATCATCTTCGTGTTGGGTCGATGATATGGTGAAAAAAAAACATGAGATCAGGTTCAGTTGGGTTTTACGACTCAATCGGTTGATTCTGCTACCAAACCGTGGAAGGTTGTAAACAAAGGCAATCTCAAGATTTATAAAATGCAGGCCGATCCTACTGCTGAGCCAGTAGGAGCTAATACTGATTTTGTGGAATGTCCAGGAGCGAAATTATCATATATAGAATTGGAACTTGGTGTAGACCCTTCTTCACCAAGGTTGATTGATCCAACAACTAAATCACAAATCAATACGTATGGATTGTCACTCAATTTTTTGGCGACCCCAACAACTATGAGGGCAAAATTTCTCAAAGCCGCTAGAACTAATCCACTTGCTCCAGGTATGTGTGTTTACTGAATCCTCAATAATCAGAACAAACCAGAACAACTCATGGTGTTTGATGTTAAACTTGTAGATGGATGTAAAGCATGAAATGGAGGTTTTGACTGCAATAAGGAGTAGGGGGTTTATGAGATTAAAATTCAGGCAAAAATACTTGACAAGATATATATAATAATTATTATTATACTCGAATTTCCTCAGTACATTATCAAGGTGTATTTACTTTTTAATTTCATATCGTTATGAACGATCATCAAACAAAATCTACTACTCCTGTATCTCGTTTTTTTAACGCCCAAAAAGAAGAGAGAGAGAGCTAAAAGTATTGTAGCCCAAAAAATTGACAGCGATAGGTCAATTTTATCCAAAACACTATCCGCATGAAGTAAACCTGTTAAAATTAAAGTATGACCATGAGACTCTATTATTGATGTTCTTACAAAGAATATTAAAAGTATGTTACTTGTATGAGTACAAAACTGAAGTGATAATCTATTAGACATATCGCCCATTCAGTTTCTATTTAATGGAGTATTGATGACTATTCATCCATTGGAATTATATCCATGAGCTGTAGTAATAAAAGATATTATTGATGATGAAAGTATGAATAATGCTATAGCATGATATATTGAAAAAAAGTATCAAGAATATAGTAATAATCTAGGTATTGATGATTTACTTTCTACTTCAATTACTCAACAGTATAGAGTAAAAAAAGATCAAGAAAGAAAGAAGTATGAAGCAGAGAAACAAAGAAATATAATACTGGAAAAAGAAAAAACACTGAAACCTATGGAATTTGCTCCAGCAAAACTTATTAACTGCTCTAGTTTATCGGCAGAAATACTTTTGAAACATCATATCAATCTTGATACCGGTAGAGCTATTGATGATGTTTATGGTATGGCTCGAGTTGACTGAGAAACATTACGAAAGATTTGATATGACAAAAATAGTAGTAATGCATATGGCAAGTGAATTTATTCATATGCTGAGAGATGGGCAAAACTTATGCAGACAGAAATCGAACAGTGATCAAAGCTTACAGATATTGCAGATAGACTATCTTATGATGCAGATATAGAATGAATTACCTGATTTATGTATTGAGCAACAGTCTCAGTCTTATCTCAATGCTGGAAATATTGAGAAGAGTTGAGAATGCGGCATAACAAAAAATATAATCATGAGTGAATATGAGTTGTTAACCCTGCGGTAATAACAATTTCTTCATCATAATAACTTTCATAGTAGAAATAATACCCCTCTGCCGAGGGGATTTTTTATTCTTTTCTCTTACTTCCGATGTTCTTCCTCCTTACCTTCTCAACTTATTGATGAGGTATCCCATCATAAGAAGGAGTAAGAGTATGATTGAACCCATGATAATCTTGGAAAGATTTGGTGATCATTGAGTAGTACCAAATACCTCATTGTCTTGAACTCCGGACAAGGTTTCGGGGTTATACTGTTGGTTGGTAAATCATGGTTTGTAAGTTGTCGCTAGTGATTGACAGGCTTTTTCTAGATTAAGTGTTCATTTACCAAAGTTGATGTTTTGTGATGTCAGATTATCCATAATGGTTTCCAGATTTCATCACTTGCTCATAATCCACGCCAATGCTCATGCAAACAATGGTGCACTTTCTGAGGTTCCATCTACTCATTGATAGAGGTTACCTAGTGATGTAGTGATGATATTGACTCATGGAGCAGCAACATCTATCCATGGTCCATAGTTTGAAAATGAGGCTTTATTATTGTTATTATCTACTGCTCATACACTAACAACTTGCTTAAATGCTGCTGGATAAAAGAGTTCAGATTTGTTGTAATTACCAGCTGATGCAATGATGATACTACCCTGATCAGTTATCTTATTGATGATTTTTTCCAAAAATTGTAATGATTTTGTGTCGTTTATATAGGCTCACCAAGAGAGGCTAATGATATGTGGTTTACCTTTTGCTGCTGTTACTATTGCTTCTGCTCAGTAACCAATATCACTTCATGGTCCGTTATCATGTGCTGCTTTATACAAAAAGAGCTCACTTGATGATCATGCTATTGATATAACTCCTTTCTGATTATTTGTTTGTGCTCATATAATTCATGCTGAGTAGGTACCATGAGCTCGTTCAGAGTCTTCAGTTTTACCAAAGGGTGGATCAACATTACTATCTTTGTTGGCGATATCTTGTGTTGCTTTAATAGGTGATGTAAGATCTTCATGATCTGTTTCAAATGCACTATCTACTACAGCAACTTTGATAATCTGATTACTATCCCAATTGCAACTATTGAGAGCTTGAGGATATCAGATAGTATCGAGATATGTTTGTTTAGTTACCAATGGATCATTATAAAAACTTCCTAGTAGTTGAACTTTGGTTGGAGCTAACTGAGTTTGTACTTGACCAGCGGTTGCTATATGAAAGAGGATGATAGGGTAGGGATTGTATGCAAATTCAGTGTAATTCTGTATTCATAGATGTTTGAGTAGTCAGAATATATGACGATTTGCTATATGTGGATCAAATTCAATTCTTGCAAAACCTGGTAAATAGGGATCAAAAATATCTGTTCTTACACTGAGGGAAGGGATAAACTGTTTGAGAAATTGCACAATCTGTTGTGCTTGTTTATCATAATGCTCGATATAAAGTCATCCTTTTACTGCTTCATATGGTTCTTGGTATTGTGTAACTTCTTCCAAACAAGAGTCAATTTTATCTTTATTTATAGATAGTATATTATTGGTTGAGTTCAAAATAGAACATAACCCTTTTGGTAGTGTTTTGATACATTGTTCGAGAGTGCTTGTTGAGTAGGTCTGATTTTGACAAGTGAAAACTTGTTTGAGTGATTTTACATCGATTTCAAAATTTGTCAAAGTGTTGGTTATTGGTCATGATGATCCTATAATACCAGCTTGACCTATACCGATTCATGACACTGATTTATTACTAGATTGTAGAGGTTGAGCATGGTACATAGTGTTTCACTTCATTCATAGATTATCTTTGGATACTATCGTAAGGCGATTCAGTGAATGGGTTGATAAACTAGTATTGGTAGGTATAATCTTTGGTTGAGCGTCGTAGGTAGCCAAATCAATAATGGTTGTACTATTAAGAAGAGATGAAGACGATAAAGTATTATTTTTTTCTGGAATGTAACTTGGTACAAATGGTTTGTCAGAAGGTGTAATAATCGGTCATACTGAAGATGAAGCTATTTTTGGTAGATAGTTGATGAGAGATGTTGTGTTACTGGTAATGGATTTCAGTGTATCGATTGATATGACACCAATTCATGGTATATAGGTCAACCATTCTAGTCCGTAAATATACTCTGGAAGTAATTTATGTATTATCTCATCAGGTAGTTCTATCATACGTCTGAGTTTTTTCCATCATAGATGTACCGTAGTAATAAGTATTTCCATAGGAGTTCATTGAATAGTATTATTGATAAGCTGACTACCAGTAGATCATGTTCATCGATATCATAGTGGATATGATACATAGGGTCATCATGGACCATTTATAGTTCATCAAGTAGATAGAGCCCATGTACACGTCGTATTATTACATGATAATTGACCATCACACTGTTCTCCATATCATGGTTGAGTGATTCCATCTCCACAATATCCTATACCAAAAGCACATCATGTCTGGCTTGTTCATGATAAGCTTACACAAGACCATGACCAACTTGTTACACTTTGTATCAAGCCACTGAGAGTTCCTGTTGTACATAGACTTCAGGTATTAGGAAGTGGATTGACTCATGAGTAGTAAAATCATAATAATCATGTTGAACACAGTCCTATTCATCAGGTCATAATAATTCAGGTTATTCGTTGACAGGTGAGTGGATTACATCATAATTGACCATCACATTGTTCTCAGTTTCATGTTTGTGTAATACCATCACCACAGTAGGTGATACTAAAGGTACATCAGGTTTGACTTGATCATGTGACGACGGTACATCACCATGACCATCCTGTTGGTGTTTGCATCAGTCAACTTAATATACCACTTGTACATAAACTTCAGGTACTAGGAAGTGGATTGACTCATGAATAATATATGGGGAGAATTCATGATGAACACATTCATTGTCATGTACCTCATCATGTTAACCATAGACAGGTAGTACTATCACATCATGATTGATTATCACATTGTTCTCCATATCAACTTTGTATTATACTATCACCACATGATTGTACTCCAAAAGAACATGATGCGTTTGTTCATCCATTGGATCACAGACACAACCATGATCGTCAGGTTGATCATTGAATGAGGTTCGATAATGGTCCGGTAGCACATAACCCAGTTAATAAAGGTAGTGTATCAAATGGTATATAATATGTTCATGATACCGAGGTGCATTGTCATGGAATGGGTGTTGGTAGTACAGTAATAACGCTACTACATGAGGCAGTCGTGTTTGCTCATGTCAGATTATTGAAGATCGTGAGAATGGGTGTATATGTTCAAGCAGTGAGATAGGAAGCTGATTGTGGAGAGATAGGAGTAATGATAACAGGTGTTCCGTTACCAAGGTTTAATGTTTGGCTACTTATTCGTCATGCAAATGGTCATCGACTCAGTGTACTACTGAGTGGAGCAATACCATTGTTTGGAGTTGCATTGAGTATACAACTTGGCGTCTCCCACTGACAAAGTGGCCCACATCCATCATTGGAAAGATTATTGTTATCGTCGCATTGTTCAGTATTGTTATATCACATTCATGTTCATAAGATACCATCGCCACACCATGATTCAAAGGCTTGACATGATTGTGAGGTTCATCATCCTGTGCCAGCACAGGTCCATGTTCGTTGATCTGTTCATCCATTGTAGGTAAATCATGATACGATACCAAATAAACACAATCATAAACTTCATGAGTTGAGAGCTGATCATCAATTATTGAGATTATATTGAGTGCTAAGATAGGTAGTAGGATCACACACACCATTTGTTCATGGTGTTGTTACTACGGTGATAAATGTAGAACACGATCAGGTTGTTGGTGATCATGGTAATGAACTATTGATAAGCAGAGTGATGAGATATAATCATGGAGAGATATAAATGTGAGAGATAGGTGATACTGGGTTAAACACCGTTACCAAGTCCCCAAAATGAATCGATGTAGTGTTTGCCCAAGGAGACATTGTTCGTGAAAATTGACTAGTAAGGGGAGATAATCCATTATTGGGAGTTCCATCAATCACACATGTAGGAGTTTCCCACTGACAGGTTGATGAACAACCGTCATTATTACTTGTGTCTCCAAAATCACACAGTTCGCCATTTCATCATTGTACGATACCATCACCACAGTATGCTCATGTTACTATTGTGTTGATACAGGACAATGAACAATATGAACAGGTAGTACCATATCATGGACTACAAGGCACTCCATTGGACGGACCACTATCGCATTGTTCTCCAAATGCTCACTGTGTAGATCAGTTACCACATCGATTGACTCATACATTGACTGTACAGGTGCTGCTATTTCATCATGATTTATTGTATACGGTGAGTTGGCTTGTATATGATCATCAGCTTATATAACTATGTCCATAAGCTCCTGTTGAAGTGATACTCATTCATGATCAGTCCCCAAATATAAATCAAGTAAATCAGATCCATCCATAGTTAGGTGCTACGATAGGGATATTAACATGGATCATAGTTCAGGTATTGGTATACGTTGGGTTGGGTGTAGCAATTAATGTACACAAAGGTGTTTCCCATTGACATGTAGCAGAACAAGCGTCTCGATTGGTGGTATTACCATCATCACACTGTTCATATCATTGGTTTATGATGCTGTCTCCACAACTCGCACAAGTGCTCGTAAATGGATGAGCTACGAGTGTTCAGTCGAGCTCCATAAAGTAGTAGTCTCCTGTACCATTAGGTATTCAGATAGTTACAACTCAGATAACTCATCATATTCGATTAAATACTCCTCCAGTGACTATTGCTCACAGATGGCTATTCATGAGTAGCGTCTCTGATGGTAGGGTGTAATAGGGCGGAAAGATTGTTCATCAGGGTAGGATGAAATTACTAACACCTGTTCCATTGTGAGCTATTTGATAATAATTTGCTACATGTTGTCCAGTGTATGAGTATCTACATCATCACATTTGAGCATAAGTTACTGATCCAATTAATGATTGAGATATCGGCAAAATTTCATTGGAGTTTCTCATAGTCCACAGATTATATCGATCTCCTATGAGGTTACTGAGTAAAACAATAAATATGAGTATAATTCTGGATCGTTTCATAGTATTATCATACTCATAGTGCTCTCAAAACGCAAATTTATTTGCATATTTTAATTGTTTGAGTATACTCACTATACCATTTTTATACTTTTATGATATAATCACTATTGATACAATGCTGGATACCTTGTTAAAACCCTATGAGCCTGATCTCACTATATCTGATATTCTGATTCGTCAGTGAGAGGTATTAGTATATAGAAAAAATGGAATCTTGGAGTATACCACGACTATGATAGATCAACCATTGTTTGATGCTCTTTTGATGGATTTAACTACCAATCATGCACTACAAACAGTGAATGTAGTTGAACAAGATGGTATATATCAATCACCCTGATGATACTTTTATAGAATTAATGCATTTTTATCGTGATGAAAGCCATCCCTTGCGTTGAGAAAAATCACAAACCATGCTCCAGAACTTACTTCATTGATGGCTCCTATATTAGTAAATACTCTTATCAAACTCGTTTTATCTCGTAGTTCATGACTCTTCTTGGTCACATGAACAGCTGGTTCATGAAAGTCTACCACTCTCATGTCATGTCTTGAGTATATCAATCAGCATTATCCCAAACACATTGTCACTATTGAAGATCCTATTGAGTACGTCTATCGTCATAAACACAGTTTTTTCTCCCAAAGACAAGTTGGTGATGATACTCACACCTTCGAGTCATGACTCAAATCATTATTAAGACAAAACCCAGACATTGTCTTGGTTTGAGAAATTCGTGATAAACAGTCAGCTGATGCAGTGATTTCAATAGCAGAGACAGGACATTTGGTTTTGAGTACCCTTCATACCAAATCAGCACTATCTACGATAAGCAGATTGATATCATTTTTTCCTCCAGAACAACAACCAAGTATCCAAGATAGACTAGCAGATATTTTTGTATGATCATTGGCTCAAACCCTCGTTCCACTTCCTCACACAGTACAACCAAATGAACATAACAAGGATATTCTATCCAATCAATTTCAAAGGATTGGACTATTTGAGCTCATGCTTGGAAATACTGCAGTAACCAACTCTATTCGTAAGTGAGACTTCAAACAACTTCCTAGTTGCATCCAAACATGAAGATCACAAGGTATGATGAGTATGGAAGATTATAAAATACTTATTGGATTATAGATGATAATCTGATTATCGTATAGTTATTAAAACTTGTTCTTGCAACACAGAACTGAATGATTACTATCTCTCTAGATAGTTTTTTATTTTTCACTTGATCTGATGTCCAATAGATTGTATTATGGCTTTATTTTTATTGTTAGCCTTCTTGCTACTGTATGATCACTGTATTATGGTTACTTTGGTGATTTGATTCTCAATATCAAGTCTGGAGATCTATGGAATACTGCAAATGCATTAATACCGTGTAACTTGTGTCGATATATTAGAGTCTTTATGTATCCTATTCCAGTGATCGCACTTATTGCGCTTATTACATGAGATAGAAGTGCACGTTATTATATCATCCGATTATCATTGATTGCATTAGTGATAAGTTGATATAAATATGGACTAGAGCATTGATTAATTTCTACTGCCACAGATGTATTTATATGTAATACGAGTGCCGCCGATTGTACAGAAGCCAAATCTAATTATTTTGGTTGGATGAGTATGGCCTTGTTATCATGTGTTGCGAATCTTATGATGATATGACTTGGTCTCAAAGTAAAAGCACATACCCAATCATCGCATGATACGGTGATTACCAATACCACTCCAACACTTTAGATTACTGTTTCTTTGTATAGAGTCTTTGCATGATGCATAAACTACGCTTATCTCTGTCTCACAATAGTATATCTCCTTCAACATATCGTTCATTGATAGTCGGTATATTGATCTCATTTCCTCAACTTATAGTTAATAGATCATCTGATGATCATCTTTTGGATGAGTTTTTTTGCATTACTACATCTTTTACAAGAGATGTTCATGATTCTTTTATAAGATCTCATCGTACTGACTATGCAACTAAACTTGGAGAGTTGGTATTTCACAACAAACAGGGTTTAGATAGCGTTGGTATAACTATAAATCCTGCTCAACGAGCATCTCATCATGGTTTTGCTTTTGATAAACAGTTGGCTTCATTGATTCGTTGATCAATTATTCGTGAACATACTGATACGATTCGTCTGTATCTCAAATCATTGTTGATGACATGTCCTGTGGATACTCTCCATCCAGATGTTGATCGATGTGATCCTTTTGTAGCAACCAGCATTCATATGGTACTCTTGGAGTCTTACTATCAACGGAGTAAATTGCTTGTTGATACATCAAAACACACAGGATGAGTTTCAACAGTGAAGAAAACACCAACAATCAATGATAATCCTATCATGTTACCTCAACCATCATATTTTAAGCGTATACTTGATTTCTATCAAGACTCACTTATACATCTTATATTCACTATATCTCCTCATTGGAGGAAAGAATTTCTCTCTTATAAGCGTTACAAGGATCGTGATTATGATTTTACGCCATGATTGTGATCATTTCGCCGCCATGGTCAGCTTTATGTTTCCTATAATATTGTTTCTGATTATCTTATATCTCATGGTTGTCGTCTTCGTTCTACGCTCAAGTGATATGAAGAAGATGGTTCTAGTATGGGTTTTATGAGAACATGAACTGAAATTACTCAAGATGCTTTTTTGAACCTTCAGTCATTGATTACTGCTTTCAAAAAAGAAAATCCTCATATACCGCTTGTGATAAATGGTATGAGAGAGTTTGGACACTTTCTTACCAAACGTGGAATGGTTAGTCTATCAGAGTATAACTGTGGAACTCCTACCAAAAAAATTTCTCATAGACAACGTGAAGAGTCCCATGAAATGGGTAATTGTGTTGATTTTGCAATACTGTGAGCCGATGGTGTAAAACTTATTCAATGGCTCATTTCACATACATCGTCACTTGCATCATGAAAATCAATTCATGAAGGCAAAAGATATCATTTTGTTGCCCCATGAGTTCGTTTTGATTATATTATTCATGGTACATGAGTAATCAACAAACATGTTCATGTGTACTTATAGTAAAAGCTCTATGAATCAAAGAATCATTTCATAGGGGAAATACAATAGGGGAATAATAATAGGGGAATATATACTTGACATATATGTATAAATAGTTACATACGTTTCACGTAAATCCAGTATATATGAATATATTAATTATTTTATTAACAGATGCTATTAACTGGAGCGGTCTTATAAAAGGCCTTTCAGTAATAGTGTTTGTGTTAGCCATAGTTATGGCTACAAAAAACAACAAAACTCTTTCATCTTCATCTTCTGATGATATATATCCAGATGGAAGTAGTGACAGGAATGATTAACTACTATGAAAAAAAAGCTCTACGATGTTGTTGCATCAGAGCTTTTTTTACTCTTGTGTTTTTAGTATAGATATTGTCAATATTCAATTGACATATATATATAAATAGTTATTATGTGAGTACCACCAATGTTGGTGGCAATAAAACAAAGTCTATTATGAAGATGAAAAAAAATCCGAAATTTTGTATCGGAGAAACAATTCTAGATGTCTCTACGGGAATCAAAGGAGTCATCAAATATATACACAGAGGTAATGTTACAGATCCAAAGAGCGGAGACAATGGATACACCATTATCCCAACGGATGATCCTCAGCAACGACGTGTCGTTGCTGAAACGAATGCTATATTTATTATTAATTAAGTCATTCTTTGATGACCTATCTTCCTACTAAGATTACTGAGTAGGAAGATTTTTTTATATGGTTGGTGTTTTCCCTATCATTTTGCCACTGAGCCATCCAAAAACAAAACCTCCGATATGAGCTCGATAAGCTACTCATCATCATGTTCATGCTGAAAACAATGATCCTGTTCATGAAAAGAGTTGAAGGATAATCCAATAAAGGAGGAATTGACTAGCTCAGACCGGGTAAACTGACATAGTACGGATATCTAACATACGTATTTGTGATCCAGGAAAGAGTATGAGATATGCTCCAAGTATCGCTGCAATACAGCCTGAAGCTCCAATACTTGGTATATCTGAATTGAGCCCCATAACAAGTATTTGTAGTGCATGTGCTGCTAGTCATCAGATTATATAAAATATCAAAAATTTGATACTTCATAGTCTACCTTCGATATTATCTCAGAATACATACAAAAAGAGCATATTACCTATGAGATGCATCCATCATCCGTGCAAAAACATGCTGGTAAAAAGCGAAATGATATTCTGACCAGTCGCTAAGACGTTGGGTACTGCACCATACTGATAGATAAATTCATTGAGCTGATCAGGAGATAAGCTGACCTCATACACAAATACCAATACATTGATAAGGATGAATAACCATGTCAAGATTGGTTTATGAACATGATTGGCAGGGGAGTCTCAGATGGGGAACATAGGGAAGGAGATAAATTATAAAGGTTTGATCCAAAGGCTAAGTCTTTATTTAAATAACATTAAATTGTCAGTACTTTTAGTAAAGGGCCTAAATTCTTCTTGCATTTGTGATAGATTTACATTTGTGATAGATTTAATTATACTATAATCAATGTGTTCAGTAATGAACCTTTTATGGTCTAGTACCATCGCTACCTCTTTGGAGTAATCCTTAGAGGTGATTTTTTTATCATTGAAATATATTTTTCTAATACAATGTTTCTCAAAGAGATATGAGGATTATATGATCATGAAACATTTATCAATCTTTTTTGATCTATTAATTTTATTTGATTAAGTATGAGCCGCCATTGCTTGAGTCCATATTTGTGATAATTTGTAATTGATATATAATATTTGCTCATTCGAGTATGATATTTAGTAGTTATCGGCGCAACCAATAACAATCCATTACCTAGATTATTATGTATAATCATACATACTCTCATAAATTTATCTCATTTACTGATTTCGTTACCGATATTAATTCATTCCATATATCGTCGAAATTCTCCAATTCTTCAAATATTTTTTCTTTGAGCAAGAAATTCTATTGTCTTTTTTGTTCATTCCGTTTATCAAAAAGCTCTCACGTTTTTTTCATAATAACATCAACATATACTTTTAGATTCTCTATTCAAGAGAGAATGATAGAAAAATATTATATATTTACGAAGTCAATCTTGAAAAACTGTTGAATACGTGCTCCATCATTCCAGAAATTGCTTTATTTTCAATGATAGTCGTTGTAATATAGATTCACTCATACGCATGGAGAGCTACTTTGTTTCATCGTATACTCATACCTCATGACCATAGTAAATCATCCTGATATGATTGTACATCGAGAGGAATATTTTTAGCAATTGCGGAAAAAATAAAGTGTTCAAATCACGTTGGTATAATCATCTGGATAGATCACTTCCATCACTTTATATTCTCCATAAAATGAATAGTAAGTAACTCATCAAAATGCCAGCTATCACATATAATTTTCAGATTATCTTTTTTGTCTTGTCTTATTTCTTTGATTGTATCGGCAATGCCCTGACGTCATTTGGAGATCCTAATTTTGGGGAGATACTCTGCATTCATAGACAGTGCAGACAATGAGCTAATAAGTTGATTTACTTGTTGTTGCATACTCTCAATGCGTATTTTTTCTTGCTCTACCAGTGATTGGAGATGATGGATAGGTTGAGGATAAATGAGTCTTTTGGATCATGCAAATGTTTCAAGTACTATTCATTTGGCAATCAATCTACCTACGCTATCATGAGTAGTAACACGGTTTATACCCGTTTGAGAACTGAGTTGATTGATAGTACAAGCGCCCATACGAATACTTGCCAAGTAGATATGAGTATCGGTTTCCCCAAATCATAATGCTCATAGTTGATCTACAAGTGAATTATTTTTCATGTCGGATAAATTTCTACATTATAAATAGATATAATATAATCAGAAACTATTATTTTGCAATAGAAGATGATACTTTGTTGATATAATACCGAATTGACTTACTATGATACATGATTATTTTCTCATTATCGAGTATATCATGTGTCCATAAAGTGTACGATTTACAAATTTGACTTTGTTTACTGCTTTGAATATAATTTGTCGCTCCCTAACTGATATTTTTTATCTTACTACATTATTATCATGTCCAACTTACAACATCGACAACAAAAAATCCAAGACAAAAGAAAACAAACACCATGGAGAGAGTTTGTGATGGATTATTGTTCTTTTCGTCCTTTAGTATTTTATAAAAATAATTGATTTATTACTCAGTATCCGAGTGATCGTAATATTTTTGATATTGTTGACCCAAATAATTATGACGTTGTTTGATTAAGCCAGATATCGAATTATTCAGGTGACTTTTTTGATGCATTTAGGCTGCTTAGAAAGCAAATTCCAGAGCCTACTAAAGTTTATTGGCAAAATAATGAAAATTCAAATTATGCATCATATGTTGCATCTTCTAAAAATGTTTATTTGTCTAATACTGTGGGAACATGAGAAAATATATTATATTCATTGTCTTGTAAAGGGAATGTTAGAAATGTATGTTCTTCATTAATGGCTCGAGATAATTGCGAAAATGTTTTTCAAAGTGCTGGGATTATACAGTCGTATAATATTTTTTTATTCTAAAAACATTAATAATTGTTCTAATATTTGGTCTAGTTTGAATCTTATTGGATGTACATGGTGTATAAATTGTAGTAATCTACTGAATGAATCTTATTGTATAAATAATCAAAAATATACTGAGCAAGAATTTTTTATTATGTATAAAAAATATATATGAACTAAAGATTTTTCTTTTCCTATTAATGTTCCGATTAATAACACTAATTCACAAAATTGTATTGGAAAATATATATTTAATAGTAATCAGATCGAATGAGGATTGTTTGTGCATAATACAATAAATTGAAAAAATATATATATGTGTTGATGAGTCGAAACTTCTGAACATCTTTATGATTGCTCATTTATTTGAATGTGATGATGTAGGCATATATATATGCATCGACATGAGTTGGATTTTGAGCAAATCATATCTATTGTTCTGAATTAATTTTTTCTTGAAATAATGTTTATTATAGTCATCATTTAGAAAACTCCTCCTTCTGCCTCGGCTGCATCGGACTCAAAAACAAATCCTACTGTATCTTGAATAAACAATACACCAAAGAAGAACGATATGAAAAGGTAGATGAAATCTTCGCACAGATGGATGCAGATGGAACGCTTGGTCAGTTCTTTCCAGCGACGATGAATCCATTCTATTTCAACGATACCGCTGCCTATCTCATTGATCCAAGTTTTACCAAAGAAGAGGTGACTGCGAAGTGATACCTCCGACGTGATGAACCAATCAAAGTCGATATCCCAGCAGGAGTTCAGACGGTGAAGACGAGTGAATTGGGGCAGTTTGAATGACGACGTGCTGAACAACGATATATCGACCCAGAAATCATGAAAAAGGTTATCCTAGATGAACAGGGTAACGCGTATCGTATTATCCCCATGGAGTATGAGTTCCTCATGAAGTATGGATTACCCTTGCCGAGAAAACATCGATTGGAGAGAATGAAAGAGAACTTCAGGATTAATTAGGAATAAATAATTGTTTGCAATTTACAAAAGTTTATTTATAATAAGATAAACTTTTATTATATTATTTATCTACTTATGTACAAACAAATTATTAGAGATCAACAGATCTATATAAGAGATCTTATACTGAGATCTAGAAATTTTCAATTTGATGCGGAATTATTATGACTTCATAAATTTATTTCTTTTGTATGAGGAAGGAGAGTAGGTAAGACGCATACTATGATCGCGAGCATTCAACAACTTGTTGCAAAATGATATATTACTTATGAAGATGTAGTATATATTGATTTTAATGAAATTATTGATGGAAACTTTGATTTTCAACAACTCTTGACTGATTATGTAACTTTGTATCCTGATCGTACCCCGTTTTTTGTCTTTGATGAGATCCAAGAAATTAGTAACTTCCAGCAATGATTATTTTCTTTGTATAATAGAGGATATAAGATATTCTTATCTGGAAGTAATAGTAAATTACTTTCATCTGAGCTAACAACTCATTTTCGTGGGAAGGTGCGAGAGTTTTATATACAACCATTATCATTGAGAGAGTATTTAGGTTTTCATGATTTTTCTATCAAAGATCATTACAGTACTGTAGAACAGTGAAAACTGAGTAATTTGATCTATGAGTATGTGAATTATGGAGGATATCCAGAAATTGTCTTGATACAAGATGTACGCAAAAAGCTAGATATAGCAAAAACATACCTCGATGTGATGATTTACAAAGACATCATGGAAAGATATCGTATCGAAAATGAATATGCTCTCAAATATTGTATCAAAAGAATACTTGAATCATCCAGTAAACAACTAAGCGTTAATAGTATCTATAATGATCTCAAAAGCCAAAATATTAAGATTGCCATAAATAGTTTGTACGATATCCTTCAATATTTGCAAAATGTATTTTTTGTCTCTCTCCTAGAGAATCACCATAATCCAAAAGGACAAAAGAAAGTATATCCCATTGATACCATTTATCACAATATCTATGCAAGAAATACAGATCTAGGACAAAAATTTGAAACTATAGTGTATCATCATCTACGTGCAATGAGCGATACCCCAGTCTATTATAAAAAACAAACACATGAAATAGATTTTTGGAGTGAATCATTGGGAAATATACAGGTTTGTCGAGCACTTACTCAGGAAAATTTTGATAGAGAAATAAAAGTCTTGTGACATTGAGATCATCTCATAGTTCATATGTTACCAGATATTCGTATACAAGCAAAATGCGACCAACTCGGTATTAAAATTCATACACTCCTTACTTTTTAGTTTATAGTATCTTATTGTACTCATGTCCAATCTCGCTCACCGACAACAAAAAATCCAAGACAAAAGAAAACAAACACCATGGAGAGAGTTTGTGATGGAGATTGCAAGTTGGTATACTATTAATCTTAATAAAAATAATGGTTTCGTGAGCAGGTATCCAGATACACACAGACTAGGGGAAATTATTTCTACAAAAGAATATGAAGGATTATGAGATCAGATGAGTGAGAAAGAATACAACACTACAAGATCATTTGCAGAAAATATGAGTCAATTGCGATGTGATTTTAAACATCCAAATACGCTGCTATTTCTTGCAAATGAAAATGTTGGTTATGCGGATGTTGTATTTGGTGTAAAAAATGCATATCTATCTTTTACACTGGGCGCAAACAGTGAAAATATTCTGTATTCTACTATTGTGTATACCAATTGCCGTAATATAATAAACAGTATTTCCGTTACAAATAATAGCGAAAATGTGTTTTATTCAAAACAAATTATTAATTCATATAATGTGTTTTATTCAAAACAAATTATTAATTCATATAATGTGTTTTATTCAAGGTATATTTATAACTCTTCAGATATCCGGTTCTCTAGTAATCTTGTATGATGTGTACATTGTTTGAGTTGCGACAATTTGGTCAATAAATCATATTGCATAAATAATAAACAATATACGAAAGAAGAGTATATGCTAAACAAAAAACATATACTTGAAAACAAACATCAATTTTCTGAATTGTTTTCTAAAGTAAATAATATTGCTACTAACTATCAATCATCTGATTGTTTTGGTACCTGATTAGTTATGTGTTCTGATATACAGAATGGTCATTATGTAAGCAATGCATTGCATGCACGTAACGTCATTTTTTTGAATGGTATTAACCAGGCAGAAAATTGTATAGATAGTTTTGAAGTAGGTATAAATGCAAAACATTTTTATGGTTCGTCCAATGCAGGCAAAGGAGAACATCTTTATTGTTGCACACAAATTGAAGAGTGCTCTCATGTTTTTTATTGTTATCACATGGAAAATTGCTCCTTCTGCCTCGGTTGTATTGGTCTGAAAAACAAATCCTACTGTATTCTGAACAAACAATATACCAAGGAAGAGCGATATGAAAAGGTAGATGAAATCTTCGCACAGATGGATAAAGACGGGACGCTTGGTCAGTTTTTCCCCGCTTCGATGAATCCGTTCTATTTCAACGACACGGCTGCCTATCTCATTGATCCAAGTTTTACCAAAGAAGAAGTGACTGCGAAGTGATACCTCCGACGTGATGAACCAATCAAAGTCGATATCCCAGCAGGAGTCCAGACGGTGAAGACGAGTGAATTGGGACAGTTTGAATGACGACGTGCTGAACAACGATATATTGACCCAGAAATCATGAAAAAGGTTATCCTAGATGAACAGGGTAACGCATATCGTATTATCCCCATGGAGTATGAGTTTCTCATGAAGTATGGATTACCCTTGCCGAGAAAACATCGATTGGAGAGAATGAAAGAGAACTTCAGGATAAACTAATTACTATGATTTAGGGAAGCTGAAAAAAAACTCTTACTTAATGAAAAACTACCTATAATAGTAAATCCTTTGATCTTGTAAAATCCGCATATGACGAGCTTCCCGAGGATATTTATCCCGAGACTTCGGGACCTCTTCCATGTCGTAATCACAACACTTCGTTTTATGTTACTTATACCGATTGTATAACAAACGCGAACTACTCATGTTCTTGATTCCCAATAGTTCGCTAGTTATATCATCGGTATTTACCAAAACAATAGTTCTCTTTTGATACGTAATTGGTATTATTT
>DAOQQF010000022.1:0-17894 GCA_035333525.1 Candidatus Absconditabacterales bacterium
ATTTTCCTCTATAGAAGCAATAATCTTATTTCCTGAATCAGTATTTCGTATATTAGAACCAACATTATATTCAAAACTTGTAAGAGCCGTTTGTTGTTCCTTATTAAGTGGGATATTGATCTTTTGTTTTCGTGTCTGATGTGATTCAATTTTTTTGACAAGTAGCTTATCTGCTTGTGTTCTTGTAAGAGAGTCTTTTGATGTAACTTTTCTTCCATCAATATAATGAAATCCATATCACACTGATCGACCTTTTGAGTCACGATAAGCCTGTCATTTAAATCACTCATATTTTTTTATAAAATTGAGTGTATGATCTACAATCACCGTCTCGCTCTCATCAACTTGTTTTGGTTGATTACGTTTCTGATTATCCTGGTTGTTCTTTTTTGATGTTTTATAGTTTTGGATAGCCTGTTTGGTTTTGGGTCATATTGCACCATCGATTTCATCAAAAATACTTTTTACACCACTAACTCATTGGTAGTAATTATTGATAAACAGATAGGCTTGGAGGAATCTCCTCTCATTTCTCGTCGTCCCAGATTGAGGATTTTTGGTAAACTTACTCAGAATACGTTCAAACGAAGTATCATCCCATCCAGTAATCTTGGTAGCAGATTTAAGATACTCTATCAATAGAGCTTGACGCCAAAAATCAGGGTTATCTTGCATTCAGTCACCATCTGATTGATTAGTAAACTCTTTGTATCACTTACTCATCAAGTCTTGCTTGAGTTGGTCAATCATAGGTAAATTTTTGAGCTTCTCACCAAGTTTTTCCCCGTTTTCTAGCCTCAACGGCTGATCCTCTTTTTTGAGTTGCTTCAAAGTCTCCTCCAATCATCATAAAGGAGTATTAGTATGCTCAAGACTTAACTTAGTATCAAGAGCATTTTGTTCGAGGAGATCGTACGATAATCTGATCATACTTTATGATACCTATAGTCACAAGAAAATGCAACTTGTTGAAAATGTTTGGTTAACTCACAAGTAAAATCATATTGACAGATTATAATAGATATGTTTATCAACATAATAAGAGATTTCTTATATAGTATAGTAAATAAAATAATAATAATTACCGACCATCTACAGTATAATAAAAAAGGTTAGAAACATAAACTGGTTCTATGTGGTATCAAATGGTAGATATTTAAATAAATATGTTGTGGCTATTGAATAGTCATTTATAAGCCAGTAAGATATTATATGGGTTAATTAATTATACTTCAAGATATTTATAGTTTGAGAAACGAGATAGTTATTTTCTTCATTATATTTATATATTGAGCTACATACGATGTCCCTTGATCAGTATAAGGAAATACTGGAGGAAAATATATATCACTATTATTTTTATATACCGAGCCCATTAAATCTGGATATTCTTTTTGCATAGAAGCTTTGAATGTAAAATAAAATAAATCAATGATTCAATAAAATGTTGATGTATAATTGTTTCGTAATAGCCTTGATTTTGATTCTGCAGTTTTTTTTACATATGATATCACCTCATTGTAGATTTCTCAATATAAATTATGGAAAAATAGTTTGAAATCTTCTTCTTGGAGAGTAAGTAATTTATTAAGAAACTTTAAACTTTTTTTTTCACCATAACTGACTAATTGATCAACATTCTGACAAAAGGAAGCATACTCTTGTGTATTTAAAATTTCTTTAATAATATTAATTTCATGCTGTAAGTTCCATATAAATTTTTCTTTTTTACTTGATAATAGATAATTAATATTATCAATTGTGTTTATAGTAAATAATTTTTGTTCTAAAAAGCTTGTATAAAATTCTTCTTTGATAGTTTTTGTGTGCGCTAGATATCATCTTATCTCAGGATAAATATCATCTAGCGGTCAAAACTCTTGTAATATATTCTGTGTTTCATAAAAATAAGCAGGCACTGATTCTAAATTATTTTTGGATATCATGAGATGATGTATATCATGTGCTAGTAGCTGATATACATATTTGATTGTAAGATATGATTCTTTAATATTTAAGGGGAGTTTATCTATGTCGATACCCGAAAGAGGAAGGTGAGATAGATTTTTAAGATATGTAATATCTTTTAGACTCAGAGTTTTATATGGATTTTGTATTATATTTGGCCGTTTAAAACCAAAACAATTTATGCCGCTATTCCATTGTGAGTCTAAGTAACTATAGCAATGCCCATTATAAATAGTGAGAAACTTGTTATTGATCAAAAAATTTCCCATAATCATTTTTTTTGTGTTGATGATTACCGCTATATCATTAATTTGTTCTATATTTTTTGGAAATTCATGAATATATGGTGAATTTAGGGGAATGTTATGATAGGTAATTCACAAAACTCATGGTGATTTATTATCAAGAACATTTAATCATTTATTCATAATTCTTATCTTTATAAGTAAAAGTTAAATATTTATGCCTCTCCTTCTTCAAGAGCGACTTACTCTTTGGGGTTACGCTTTTGAGTCTTTACTTTTTTTTCGGCTTTATCTTTTTCATGAATACGTTTGAAGAATTGTAGTCGTGCAGAGGTAATATCTTTATTAATAATTGTGTTTCATTGCTTCAAGTCTTGTAAAAGAGTAGTATATGCATCTTGTGATACCATAATAGAATCTTTATTGATAAGTTTGAGTATATGATCAGCAATAGTAGATTGATCAGGAGTAGATTTTCTTATTGGGACTATTGCTTGCATAGTCATAAGTGTATCCCAATCAGTGGTTGTGGAAAGAATATCAGAGACGATTTCGTTTATACGAGTTAAAATAGGAGCTAAGTCAAATAACCAAAAATCAGTTCTCATTGTTATTAGTGTATTCAATCATTGTATAGTAGTAGGAATATTTTTAAAAACTACTATCATGCGGTCTTCAATAAGTGATTGTAATGTACTAGTAGGAGAATGTTTGTATATGCCACAAAGTATCTTTCAATCATCGATATCAGGAAGAATTATCTCAAGTACTTTTTTCATACGCTGTTGTATATGATTAATAAGTATTGTAGATTGCCATCAAAAGAGTTCTATCATTTTTACAAGTTGATTCCATCATTCTATAGTTGTAGGAATGTTATTAATAACTACTATCTTACGCTTTTCAATAGCTCATATCACCAATGATGGTGGATAGCCTTTCTCGATCTTAGAAAGTGTATTCGATCATTCTATAGTCGCAGGAATTTTATTGATAACTGTTACCATATGGGTTGCTATCTGTATACGAAGTTCTGTTAGTTGCTCTGGAATTTTAAAATACATCGTACGAAGTGTATCCCAATTGGTGATGGTGGGAAGTATAGTGGTAAGTATTTCTTTTATACGATCCACAATAAATCATCGTCAATATTGAACTTTCATGGCAAGAAGTTTTTCCCGGTCATCAATAGTAGGAAGTATATCTCTAAGAAGAGCCTTTTCACGTTCTTCAATGGAATTCAATAATTCTTTCGTTAATTGGAATCATTCTGTGGTGTATCTCTTACAATAAACTATTATAGGTGGCATACTGTTCAGTAAATCTAAGTCAGTAGTTTTTGGAACAATAATTTGGGCAATTTCATCTCTACGATCTACAATAAATAGTAAAAGATCATCTCGTGATGAAATAAAAGGTTCTTCTCGTTGTTGCCTATTTATTGAAATAGAATTTAGAATTGTAACAATCATCCTCCATCATTGATCAGTTGCAGGAATGGTTGTAAGAATATTTTTTAAGTGATCTTCTATGAGTGGTTTTAACTCGTCTGGTACTTCACTATGTATCTTAGAAAATACATTCAAATTAATTTTTTCTACATTATTTCACTCCAGTAAATTATTTCAATTATTAATACCAGAAAGGATTGTCGTGAGCAGTTCTTTCATACGAGGTATAATGAGTGATATTAATTCATTTGGAGTTTGTTCTTTTATTGTAACAAGTGTACTCCAGTCATCAATACCAGGAAGGATCTTTTTGAGCACTTTCCTCATACAAACTAAGATAGGTGGTTGTAAAAACTCCTCTAACGTGTTTTTTTTTATTTTAATAAGTTCATACCATCAGTTTACAGTCAAAGAAATGCTTTTAAGGGTCTCTTTGATGTTAGATAGTTTTATATCCTCATCCAAAAGTTCTTCAATTTGTTTTTTTTGATCATCAGATAAATCGTCGATAACGTTTTTATGAGATACAGCATCTGGAGAAGGAGGTTGTTTTGAGGTTTGATTTTTAATGGTGATGTTTTTGTTTGATTTAGCCATAAATAAAAAAAGAATAAAGTAAATCAATACAAGAGGCTGTGTAATTATAGAACTTGCTATATGTGGTATCAAATGGTAGATATTTTTTTATTCTATAAGGTTTCTAAATAAAGGTCTCGAAAATATTGTTTGAGTATAGTATCTAATTCTGATTCTAATGATATAGTATTTTTGGAGATGGTTTTTTTATTTCTCGCATACTAATAGATAGGTAAAAATTAAAACGTTATATTACTATACCCCACACAAAATGTGCAGGGTATAATATATGTATTCAGATTATGGTTTATTTTTTTTCTACTCATAAGATAGTAGCAACCTCATCAGCTCATGGTAATGTATTCCACAATGTTGCATTTGGGTTGATCATGAGACTTGCTCCATCCAAGATATGCTGAGTTTTACTATCAGCACTTGCTCATTGGAACCAATCGTTGAGTACTACTCTACGTGCTTCGATCAGACTATCAACTCATTTTCCTATGAGAGTTCATCTTATCCTCAAGCCACCATTATGACATCGCTCTTTGGATGTATTGGTGTTGAGATAGTTATCAGATGAGAATCACTGTCCAGCAACCAAGATACCTTGGATGATTTGTGGAAGTGAATCATTGGTGTATTGGTCACAGTTTGCATCTCATCAGAAGGTGATAGTTCCATTTGGAACGACATACAAGACATTTTTTGTTATAGTTCACTCAAGTCTTAGATTTCCTCCCTTAACAATGATGGTGCTTAGATCGGCGATATCAGTGTCACGTAGTGTAACTGAATGTTCATAGATATAAATGTTCTTACCAGGTACTTTGGTTACACCTACACCTGCATTTTGAGCTAGTTTCGTGTATTTATCTACAAACTCAGTAGAGAGGTAAGACATATTTCTAGTTGGATCAAACGAATTGAGGGTCAATGATTGTTGGACTCATCTCAAGTATAAATCAAATCTTGGTGTGTTAGATGAAAATCCATAATAACCAAGTATTGAGGTATCTTTGAGTGTGCTAATATTTGCACCTTTGGAGATCATATATCACTCACCTACCACAAAGTTGTACTGACATACTCTACCATCATAGCTTTGAGTAGCAGCATTATTACATGTTTTATAAGTTATTTTGTTGAGTTCGATCTTGTATTCACCATAAATTCCTTTGGTTGTATCAGCATCAAAGATTACTACTTTTCTACCATCAGATCATGCTGACTTCGTTTTCCAATATGACATAAGCTGAGAATCAAATCATTGATCAGTATAACATGGTAAAGCAATATTACCAATAACAGGATCAGTAGTACCTCTCTTGCCATTATAGATAGAAAAGTAACACATCATACTTGATTTCAATACTGCATCAGAAGTAGTACTTGAACATGAAGAAACAACGTTGGTTTCAGAGTTATCAATATTCCACCAGAAGGGGAAGTATTCACCCTCATTGATACTTGGTGGATCAATATCCATACAAGCTGGTGCATCAGTTTCTCAGATTATCGTACAGTTAGTAGTACAGTATTTACCTTTGTATACACCATTGGTAATCATGTATTGACCATTAGAATGAGCAATATTGGAAGCTCTATAATCACAATACTCTCATATTTCTTGTCTACCATTACCACATTGGGCAAATGGAGGAGGATTGTAAGGACCTCATCAACCTCATCAACCTTGGTATATTACCCCCGCGTCGATACTCATATCTGATTGTCATATACCCAATGTGACACAGTGAGATCTTGATCATGCAACATCACTATCAAGTGTATCATTTGATCAAGCATTGGAAGTAGTAAAGGTATATCCATTTGGTAAGACAAACTCGACTTGATAGTTACCAGCAGGGAGATTATTGAACACATAATATCCATTACTATCGGTAATAGTAGTAGCTATAACAGTGGATCCATTACATGAATAAAGTCTGACTGTTACTCATCAAAGTCATAGTTCACCATTATCTTGGATACCATTACCATTTGAATCAACTCGTACATAATTTCCAAGTGATCATGAATTAGTAGGTTGAGTGGTTCATGTTATAGTAATCATTTCATCACATACTGTTCTATCTCTCACAACACCAAACTTATTGAGTTTTGAGTTATCATGACATGATAATGTAGCAATCTCAGTATCAGTACAATAGTCTATTGGAGCTGGCATAGAAGCTCGATCAGTTGGTTCGATGTATGAAGCCTTGAACGGAGCAAGCGGAGCCTTGACAGCACACAATCCTCCTCAGGGTCTCACCTTATAAGCACATGTCAAGGTATCCAAGCAATGATTTCTATAGTAGTCATACTTGTAATCAACTGATCCATCAACAACACACTTGGCTATATATTTACCCGCATTGGCAAAGGTATAACTCACTGATTTACCATAAAGTGTAGCTACCAAATTAGAAGATCCAATAACATCTTTGTAGACGTATATTTGATATACTGAACCACCAGAACTCAAGCATGAGAAGTTGACCGTCTGACCAGGCACACCATAGACCGGAGTCGCTACTAAGTCAAGACATTGAACTCAGGTAGTAACTATACACGAAGGATAGTTAGTAGCTCAGTTTGTACAAGTAGATCATGTTGCATAAACTACTACTGTTTGATTACATGCTGAAGAAGTAATACCATCTACTTTACATGCAATAGTATATGTTCATGGTTGATTAAACCAATGATTATATGTTATGCCTGTTATTGAAACAAGATTATTGATAGTAGTTACTAGATTATTATTGATCAATACTTGATAGGTAGATCATGAACCTGAACAACTAATCGTTCATGTCATAGAACCAGTACCCATAGTTGGATTAACTGATACAGCAGTACAGTATGAGGTATTTCAGGTAGTCGGATTATCAATAATCATAATAGTAGCATCATCACAGTTGTTACCAGTAAGTGGTGTTGTTTCGTTATTACAAGGATCTGCGCATGCCACATTGACTACCTTACCTCATGTTGCAACAACTTTAGCTTGATAGGTAATGGTTGTAATTTGATTTGATTTGAGCCCCGCTTCAAAAAATACATATATCTGATTTGGTTGATTAAATGTACATGAAACTCATGTTTTTACGCCATTTATAGCACATGTTCATGACTGATAAACAACTCCTGCAGGCATATTATCGGTTACAAAGAACTCTTGAGCATCACCAGCGCCGATGTTTTTCACTTGAACCGAGTAGGTCACCATATCATTGGTTTTGACCATAGTCGGAGTAACTGATTTGATAACCTCAATATCAGGTTTAGCGCCTGTAATCACAACGGTTTGACTACAAGCAGTTGATGTATTACCTCATACAGAACATATAAATGAGTAATTACCAACGTTAGTAAGAGTCAATGATCACGTAGATCATACAATAGATTGATTAAAACCATTTGGTCATACTATATTTACTACATACTGTGCAGAATGTGCTCCATGACATGAAAAGTTAACATTGGTTGGATTCATTCATCCTTGGGGCGTTACATTGAGTGAGTAACACACTCAGGTTGATGGTTGCTGAGAAGGACGACCTGAAATAGGCTGGACACATGCAGCAGAAGATGCTTGATTACCATTATTATGCACAATACAATGTGCTTCATACTGACCAGTCAAATTCATAGTAAATGATCACTGTTGACCATTTGCTACCACTAATCCATTTGGTCATAAATTTCCACCAAAAAGTTTGATAGTATAGGTCTGAGCGTTTGTTGCATTACATGTATAGGTTACATTGTAAGGAACAAAACCAGTAGTTGGAGCCAAGACTAAGTTATTACAAACAGTGTTGGTAGTGGGCGGCACAACATCTCGGATTATCATATCTTCATCATCTTCACTTGGAGATCCATTTGGACCCATATTGCATGGATTACTATCTGGGTCACTAGGTTCTCCTTGTTCCTCATAGTCACAAACCTCTACTTTGTTTTTGTCCCATGTGGCTGTGAGAATCTTACCAACTAACGTAATTTCAGTACTTGCACCAGGAGCTAATGGACCAGGTATTGTCCACGTGATTGTAGTACCATTACCATTTGGAGTAGCAACTCCATTTGGAGTACTAGAAACATACTGAATACTTGTAGGCAAGTAATCTTTGACGGTAAAGTTGGTAGCCGCAACGTTGCCGCTATTGCCCACAATAAGTTTGAAAGTAATCGTATCTCCAGACACAAAAGGTGCATGAGAACTACTATTGGTATCAGCAAAGAGTTTCTTGATAGTAAGATCTATATAAGGATTTGATCATGCTGTTCCATCTTTTTGACATGATTGACTAGTAATAGTACCATTAACATAACACTTAAATCGGAATAGTCATGGATTAGTAACAGTATATGAACCAATACGATTATTACTAATCGTAGTCAATACCCCATTTTGCATAAATTGAATAGTATAGTTTTGAGCATTGGTTCCAGTACACACATAATTCACTGTTAAAGGGGTATTTCCTGATGTTGGATTGATAGTCAACCCATCACAACTTGCTCATGGTGTTCCGGTCAAATAGACATCAAAATAGGTACAACTTTCATCGTCTTCCACAGGAGATCATTGGAATGTCCATGGATCACTGTCTTTGTCTCTTGGAGTCATGCCTGACGATTTTCCATCATAGTCAAATGCTTCAACACAGTTTTGGAATGGTCACTCTCTCAATACTCTACCAGTAAGATACACATATTTTTCTGAGTAAGGACCCAAGTTAGTGATCGTCCATTGGACCATTTGTTGACCTAAATGAACTCATCCATGAGAAGCAGATACAAATTCCATATCATCAGGAAGATAATCCAATAATTTGAATGAGGGAACAGTGACTGAAGAATTATTATATACTCTGATTTTGAATCATACGAGATCACCAGAGTAAAACAGTGTTTTTTGATTGAGTAATGATTTAACTACTTCAATATCATAGAACTGATCTTTGTTTGGAGCATTAACACCAAAACATATTTGAGATTCATCGTCTTCACCTGGAGTCCCATTTGTTCACATAGTCCAACCATCACTATCAACATCAACTGGTCATCATGTTTTTTCATAATTTCATGCTTCAGCCTTGTTACATGGGTCTGGATCAAGTGTTGAATATCTTACCTTGCCACTTACCGTCAATGTTTTTGATTGACCTGGTGCCAAAGTAATACCAAGCCATGTGACTGTATTTCATTGAATAGTTCATCCATTACTTGCAGTAACATTGGTCAGAGAGTTAATAGGAAAATAATCTTTGACATCAGTAGTTGCAGTTGTATTACCTTTATTGGTAACAATAATAGAGAACGTAATAGTATCACCGCTATTGTAGATAGTTGGTCATACAATTGTTTTTACTAACTCAATATCAATAGTTGGATTAATTGGGTTAACAATATCAATACATAGACTATCCTCATCATCGTCTGATGGATTGCCACTTGGTCACATATCACAAGGATCGCTATCATTATCTTGAGATTCGCCTGACTCTTCATAGTTACATATTTCAGTCTTATTGGTAAATTTACCTTCTTTGTTTGCCTTGAGGTTCAATGTTAGTGTAATTGATTGATTTGGATTAAGTGGTCAAGCTACCGTCCATGTCACTACTCCATTTGAATGTACTCATCCATTGGAAGCTGATACAAAACTAAATCATGCTGGAATATAGTCTTTGACCGTAAAGTTTGTGGCTGGCGCATTACCTTTATTGGTGACCACAATCGTAAAAGGCACAATATCTCACGAATTATATGTTTCACATGATTGTTCACCATTACCATGTTTTTTATCAATTTCCAAATCAATGGTTGGAGTTTGATTTGGTTTGAGCCAAAAATCCATGATGCAACTATTGACCGGATCATTTTCGCCTGGCATGATACCATTGACGGTACACTTTACTCGATAAATATTGGTGTTATTGACTTGATATGAAAATATACCACTTGGAGCGTTTATTGTTCATCTGACTATCTCTTGTGTTCCTACCTTTTCAATCAACATACAACTCATGTTTCATTTGGAGTTGGTGGTATAACTAATGGTTGCAGGTAAATTAGCAGGATTTTCAGATTGATTAACTAATGTAATATTTCATGGATTAGCTTTTACAACCAAGTTATTGCAATATCCTGTATCTTGAGGCGGAGTATAGGTTACAGAAAAAGGTCCTCCACAAGTAAGATTTCATCATGTATAGGTCTCTTTACACTCATAAGTATAACTACCCGCACTATTTGCAGTCCATGTAAAAGTTGAAACTGCACCAGGCTTGATCGCTGATGTATAGACGACTGTTCATGATTTTTTGACGACTAGTTGGGTAGTAGTAATTTTGGAACCAGCCAAACCACATTTGATAGTTACGACATCACCACTTTGAGCTTCACCATTAGCAGGAGATACAAGTTCATGCTCACACGTTGGTGGAACATTATTGATCGTACAGTTATTTTTACAATTATCAGTATCATCAGTATTACCATCATCACATTGTTCACCTCCATTGAGTTTGATAGTATCAAAAGTTGATGGATTACCTTCAACGAAGTTTTGAGTTCCATTGTCTACTACACCATCTCCACAATATCATACATAGATATTCTGACACTCATTATTTACAACACCTTCGACAGGAGTTCATGATCATTTCTTATATTGAGTTGATTGATTAAGTGGGCTAATATTAGTAGTTACCAGAATTGGATACTTATTGTCAGTAACCTCATTGGGAAAAATTAATGGCATCAGCTTATAGACAAATTGTGCAGCAACAGTAGCTCTATCATTTGCATGATTATTGACCGTAATATCTTGATAAACCCAATAGACTGTAGAAATATTTTTGGGTTTAGCATCACTGATGATGTTAAACACAGGATTTGAAAAGGTATTATTTGGTCCATTATACCAATCAATAGTACTTTGATTATGAACGATTTTGACGTAGTTGCTAGAACTAGCAGTCATTTTGTCATACACTCTGATTGATTTTCCTTTGTACACCAAAATACTCTGGAGATAACCAGGACAGCTTGTTTCTACATTACCAACTGGATTGGGGGTCACCGTCCCAGCAGCAGCAGCGGGCAATGATGGTAATAACGACAACATAGGAATAAACTGTTGGATCACAATCAACACACCTAATAGGAGCTTGAATACAGATTTCATAGTCATTATAAAAAGAAGAATAAAAGATTATAAACGCTATCATAATTTTTCTATTGTATTTTAATTATATATAATAAATTATAATAACTTGTCAAGTGATTCTGAATCATTATTAGGTCTAATTTTGAACATAATAACTATATTAGCTGTTTTATGTCAATAATAAGAGAGGTTGTTAGATACAAAAGAATATTATTTAGCGTTATCGGATTCAGTTTCTATCTGATCGATATATCACGATAATTGACCAACTACAGCTTGTTTCATTCATGTAGGTCGAGATTTCCCATGTTTGGTGCGATACTCTCATTCAAGAGCTGATACGATGTTGGCCACCGCTCCTGCTGGATTGGTATTATTAAATAGAGGATTTGATCTCACTCTTTGGATCCATGATTGTGGAGCGGTTGGGAGTCAGGTTGTTGGATTCAATACGCTAGTATATCCTCCATCCAATATCTTGAAGTTATTCAATAGTCCCGGTTCGATACCATTTATATGATTAATTAATTCATCGTATGAACCGAATTTAGCCAAGACACTATTTCAGGTTGCATCGGTGATTACGACACTATAATAAGGTTTACCGTTTCCATCAACTCATACATACTCGATATTGATCGTCTTACCATTGACCGTATAAACGGTATTAGTTTGTTTGGACACATCTATTTTTTGACCATCAATTTCGATCACTCATGGTTCAGTGGTTACCTCTCACCCATTATCTACTCATGGTGTTGTTTGAACTGATTTGATAACTCTCACTCCACCAGTGAGTGAAAATCTCGTAGCAGTAATAGCTGCTCTTTGAGCAACACTTGCTACATTGGTAAAGAATCATGATTCTTGAGCAGGAAGAATATTATTCTCATCAAGTTTTACTTCTCATTCTTTTTTAGTGATATTGTTGTCGGTTAGTTGTGATTCCACAACATCAAAGGTCACGCCCACTGATTCATTCAAACAGTCAGGGTAAAAAAAGAACTCATAGTTTGCCTTGATTATTTTGGGTTTACCATCAATGGTAATTGATACTTCTTGCTTACCTGATCAAAACTCTGTCATTATAGTTGGAATAATTGTAGGATCAATTGATCACAATCACCTCATCAAAGACTGTACCAGATTATTTTCCCCAGATCACTTGGTATCATTGTATCTGGTCATAATTTGTGACCATACATATCTCCTGAGTGTATCATCATCAGAAGTAGTACCATCAAGAGGTGTACTACTACCAGCAACTTTTTCTGTTCAGATTATCAATTTTTCATTTTGAGTATTGTTGCGACCTGCATATCCATAGATGAGTGCCAGAGTGTTATTACCGGATGCTCTATCAATATCAAATCCATAATCACTATTGGTAGTCATATAGTTGTCCATAGTAAGACCGTTTTTGGCCGTAGTAAACATATTCTGAAGGGCTTTATTTCTATATGATTCAATCAATCCAAAAGGTGTTTTGTTGGTCTCTGAACCATTCTTCCATCTTCTCTCAAATCATTCAGTTCTACTTTTCATCTTTGGACCAAGGCCACGAGCGGTAACCTTATCTCCATCGATTTCACAAATTGAACTTGAAATAAGACGTTTGGAGAGATCATACAACTCATTGATACCTGATGCATTGAATGTATATCATGTCTTTTTCAAAAGTTTCATAAGTTTATTTGCTCAAGTAGCAGCAACAGCGAATTTGCGTTCATCCATAGCACGATCAAAGGCATGGAGAATCTCCTTGTGAGCAGAGTTACTTTTTAATAAGATACTACTGCTATGATCGATATCACGAGCCATAGAACGATACGCTGAGTCGATATGATCTGAATAATCAGAAAACTGTATCGGTGTTGTGGATTGAGTTTCTACTTGTGAAGGTTCCATTGTTTCATACACAAATACAATACCTG
Source organism: Candidatus Absconditabacterales bacterium (assembly GCA_035333525.1). Classification (GTDB taxonomy): domain Bacteria; phylum Patescibacteriota; class Gracilibacteria; order Absconditabacterales; family Absconditicoccaceae; genus CALMFT01. The sequence goes on from DAOQQF010000022.1 coordinate 13,367, forward strand.
ATCATGTGGTTCAGTTTTCCCTATCGACATGAAGTGTCTTTTCTTTTTTGTTGTAAGTAAACGTATAGATCTTGTCTCCCTTGAGCTCAAAGGGTATAGGATTTTCACTGTTTCACTGCAGGTTGAGCTTCAAGACACTCGTATTGGGGTCAAATGATTGGGATGTAATCAATCACTTGTCATCCCCCAAGAGGTTGTCCAAAACTGATTTGATTCATGTAATGTTCCCACCATCCACAGTAACATCATCCCATGTCCAGGATTCATGCGTACGATACGGTTTAGTAGGTTTCTCATGTAATGTAAGTCCAGATATTGTAGCCCCTGTCTTGTTGTTGGGGATTCACTTATAGAGCTCTTTTGATCATCTTCGTTCATTCCATGGTACGAGCGATTCTTCGACCTCATAACCAAATGATAAAACACGGATAGTTTGATTTCACTGGAGAATCGTACTATAACCTGACACCATACCACTAGGAACTACAAGCTGACCATCCTTATTTTGTGAAAGATATTGTTCATATCATGGTTTGATTCTGATTTGGAGTTTTGCTATACGAGCAAGTTCTGGTGATATGAGGACACTACCTCAGTTTATCTTTATATAGTCAGGGTTTGTTTTGAGATCGTCAGTAATAAGTTTTAATGTGACAATATCTCAGAGAGTAATCAGCTCTTTTTTGTTTTTCTTTTGGTCCGTTTCAAAAAGTTGTTGAGCGCCGGTGTTTCTATTGACCCTAGTAATAGCTTCACCAGTTGATCTGAGATCATCGCTTGTGGTCGTATTACGAAAGACAGCAAATCCTGTATTTGCCAGTCCAAACAAGGTAGCAGGGTTGATACTAGCAGTGATACTTTCTATTGAAAGTCCTTTGAGTTTATCCAAGTTTTGGTTGTATCGATTGAGTGAATAATTGTATGCTACCATATCAGAAATAAGTGTAATTTGTTCATCTCATAGTGTATTGGTTGCCATACCTGGTTTGAGGGTATTGATGATACCAGTAATGAGCATAGCATGTTTGACAATGGTTTTGTCCTTTGATTTATCAAACGAACTTCCCAATGATTGTTTGATGCTATCATAGATCGTTGAGTAGGTCAACTGATCGATTGGTTTATTTTTGTAGTTAGTAAATACTCATTCAAAGATTTCCTTAGTTTTGGTATAGATACTATCAGAGATGATGTCTACTCATGCAATCTTGTCTTGTCTCCATCTCAAAGCAGGAGCTATATCAAACAATGTCGCTCACGCTCATACTCAGATATACTGAGCTGATTTACGATCAAGTGTATTGGTGAGTTTGCGTTTGTTGACCATAGCCTCAGTCATCGCATAGATATAAGGAGAAAACGTGAACTTATCATTGGTTCCTGTTCCAATTCCTGTTCATACTCACAACCCATATCAGATATTCCATGTTTTGTAGTTGGTATTTCCGATTCTTGAACCAAACTGTTTGGTTGCATTGTATCAGATACTAACTCAGACATTGGGTCACATCTCTACTGAAGATTTTTTTTCATTGTAATAGTTTGCTCATACTACACCAAGTCACCATGAAATATTCTGAGTATAATCTCAAATCAGGTCTTGCCAGAGCGTACCTCATACACCGAGTCACACTGCATCAAGTCATGTCTTACCAGGTACTTTTTGACCTTGGTTATTGGTATACCCCATGAGATGGTGAGCTTGGAAAAACAATGCTAATCATCCTATAGTAAAGTTTCTCTTGTGGAGGTTTCTATTCTCTTTGAGATCTTTGGCAAAGGCTTCAAGTTGAGCAATCTGATCATCGTTGAGCGTTCATTGAGAAGTCGATTTATTGGCATCAATTGTTTTTTTAATCTCTGCGATCAGCTTATCTATTTTTTTATTCGAAAGATTTTCAAGTTGATCGATCTCTGGATGAGTGGCTTTGAGTTGGTCATAAGTATTGGTAAATGATTGAAGATCGAAGTTGTGAGCAGTCATATCAGCAGTTTGCTCAAACAATGCTGTATATGCTTCAGGTCATGACTTGAAGATATCATAGATAGTACCTGGAAACAAGTAAAGTCCTTGTTCTCTAAAAATATCCAAATATCTAGGATCATTAGTAAATAAGTTAGTGAGATCTTTTGGTGAGTTGATTGTTTTCAGATCAATAGGTTGTGGTCATGAACTACGACCTTGGATGAGGGTATTGATAAATCAAGCTATATTCTGAGCTACAACCGTAGATGGATTAGCGACATTGGTTGCATACAAATCAAAAATAGCTTTTTGGTATGCCTCATAGATTTGTGTTTCGGTGACTGACTCTCTTGCGGTTTGTTTGAAATCACGAGCAAATTTCCTTTCTTTGTACTGCGAACCTCACAATCGTGAGCCAAGTCATGTTTTACGAATATAGTCTCCCTTGTCAGGAGTTCTCAATACACGAGCATCAAAATTGATATCGGACAATAAAAATCATAAGATAACCTGATCGTTTGATTTAATTGTTTTGGAATCCACCACTTCGCCACCGATAGCATCTACCACTTGGATGGTTGGTCATGATGTAGTGAGCACATCTACATACTCTTTCATATGTTGTTGAGCTTTTTGAAGGTCTTTTTTTTCCTTACGTTCTACACGAGCTGTCGATTTACCCTCATCAATCTTTTCTTGTTTGGCAACAATGCGCTCTTCGAGTGTATCGAGTCTCTTGGTAATTTTTTTGGACTCTCTACCAGATACCTCCTTATGATTGGGCATCACCATACTGTCAGTCTCATCTTCGATCTGTGCACCGAGTCATTGTTCTGCTAGCGCTACACGATCTCCTGCAATCTCATCTCTGAGCGATCTAATCAAGATCGTAAATTGTTGAATGCGTTCACTTTCAGCCAATTTGAGCTCTTTTTGATAGTCAACAATTGAATCAACAAAAACACCGAGTTTACGAGCAAGTTTTCTGTTTTTCTTGGCATCTCTTCTCGACTCATTGTCCTTGAGTTGAGCTCTGATATTCTCCAAGATTGTTGAAAAATCATCATTTGGATTAAGTTTAATCGATGATTTGATCATATTACTACGATGAGCTTTATCCAAAAATTCTTGAAATTCATCTCTGAGAAAACCATCAATTGCATTTTCATCACTGAGGTTTGATTTTTTGAGCTCTCTCTTACTGATTTTCCAGTCAGTATCTTGAAGAAAATTCATGGACTCCAAACGCTCAAATCAAAAGTGAGTACCAAAATGAGCAAGTAACATAGTAGTGTTCATTAGTTGAAAAAAATAATAAAAAATACTCTCTTATCATAGAGTATAATCATACCAGTTCTATTTGTCAAAAAAATAGGGATAATATAAACTATTACGCAACAATCTCTTTATGAGCTTTGAGGTAATGATAGATATACTTTAGATGAACTGATCAGTTTTTCTGCAATGGTTGCAAAGACGACACCGATAAAAGTGGCATAAAATGATATGATACATTTTTAGTTGACAATTCTTTTTCTGTATTTGTAAGAATACTTTTGATCATTGATGGATTAGTACATAATGAGTTTAGTGTTAGATTATTCCATGTAGATACTCATCTGTGTACGAGTTGTTGTTTAACTATCGAAAAAAGTTGTTGAGTTTGTGTATTGAGTTCTCAGTCTATCATATAGTGTTTTTGTGATATATGGTTATTTACTCCCACTGATTGTGCTAGTAGGTAAAGATTTTGTTGAGCAATAGCACGATAGGTTTTGGAAGGACCAAGGTTATGAGATAATCATGCTGTGAGTCTAATATCTTCTGGTTTTGAAGTATTTCATCAGTACGCTTCTCGGATAGCATAATTATCTTTTAGGTCTTGGTAAGTAACCTTGATCGCGAGCTCTGGATTGAAGGTCAGTCTTTGAATAATATTAATACAACCAGGATCATTAATAATAGCAGATACTTGATCATAGACAGTACGATATTGTTTACTATTAAGATGATTTTTGATAAGCTGATTTGCAGGATGAGAACTAACCGTATGATCCTCATCAAGTAATTGCAAAACACGTTGTTTTAGCTCTGGTTGACGACATACAAGAGTGGTAAAAGTAATACCCTTGATCTGAAGGGGTCATGTAGCATTGTCATACTCTTGTTTATTATTCCAAAATTTCTGCTTCCATTCAACCAATTTCTTGGTCATGTTACCTGCAAATACTCACACTCATGTCAAAGGACTCCATGGTCATCATGTCCAATGTGCAATAGTATTCCATCTTACTTCATCAAATATGTAATTACGTTCCATATTTTCTCTACTCCATAATGAGTTTTTACTCATTCCTATCTCACTAACAATAAGAGATTTTATAAGATTTCTCGACTCTTCTCCTATGGTTGAATAGGTATCGATAAGCTGATTCCATGTATCAAAAACAGCAGAGTTGAAATCTTTTACTCACTTCATAGCATAATCAAAATCAATACGATAAGTAGAGGAGGTTTTCAATTGTATCACATTAGTCTCATTTTTTTGCTCTATAGTACGAC
>DAOQQF010000023.1:0-17771 GCA_035333525.1 Candidatus Absconditabacterales bacterium
TACGGCTCGCTAGCAGTCCTCGCAGGCAAGGAACGGCTGAGGGTAGCTCCGATAATCCCAGACGCGATTCGCAGCAGACGCACCGAAATTGACCGCGCTCACGTCCCCACCCGTATTTACCTCAGACACACCGAGAGAAGAGACAGAGCCGACATGGAGCCACTCCTCAAAATCCGGATGCCAAAAGCCTGAAAAATCTGCTCAAAATAATACCTGTAGTGCTTTCGTTTGTTCAGCTCAGTTGACTCATAAGGTAGCAAGAAGTGCGTTTGTTTTTTCACCTGCACCTGCTGCGGGGAAAAGTTTTTTTCCTTGTTTTCCAGCTTCTTGCATCGCTCTTTTTCAGGTCATATACGATAGTCATGGAACTCATCTGTTGCCATGTTGATCTACATGATCTCACTGTACCAATCAATTTTCTAGATCAGTTGGTCATTCTACCGATAGTCTTCACATACCTTTGATACCGAGCTCTGGAAAGTCTATCTTTCCATCTGGCCTGAGGACGATCTTTCAATGTGATTGTTCTGCTAGTTTTCTTGCTTCTCCTGATCGTGGTGAGTTCATACGTTCTTTGAGTTCCTGAAGTTGTTGTTCTTTTCTAGCAAGCTCATTTGGGGATGCTTCAAATCTTGTTTTCAACTCTGTATGTTGCGTTTGAGTTGAGAGATAATCTGCTTCTAGTTCATCTATTTTTTTGAGATCTTTGCTAAATTGTTTCCATTGCGCTTTGAGCTCAGCATAGACAGGATAGTGTGCTTTCAGTGCTTCATAGACTTGATGAAACTTTTTGGTAAGCGTCGATGCGAGATCTGTATCTCCTTTTGCTTGGTATTTCGCTGCATCCGCTCTGAGTTCTTCGATCTCAGCTATCGTTGCTTGCAGCTCAGTATCACTGAGTTTTTCTTGCAAGTTGATCTCATCTGCATAGCTACGAGGGAGTGATGATGGTTGCATGTGGATGTATATAAAAAATAAAAAAGAATAAGACTATATTACTTCAAGTATAATCAACTCTCTCTCTCTCTTGTCAATTTTTTGAGAGACTATTTTCTATAGAAAATCACCATACCGATTTTTTCTCTTTCTTTCCCTGTTTTTCTTACTAGCTATGAGTATAAGACTATCCATCTGATGTAATACCAATTAAGGAAGATGGGGAAAAACTCTCAATTCATGAAAAACTATCTCCTGGATTAAGTACTCTTATATTCTAAGTCTTATTTAGATAATGTAATTCATATATTATGATTCACAAGATCAAAACATATACGATAGACTGACTGATAGGACATGAAATTACCATTGAAATTGGAACCAGTAAGTCGCTACCAACTATCGAAGTAATAGGTTTACCTGATGCTATGATCAGAGAGTCCAAAGAACGCATCAGATCCGCACTAAGAAATTCAGGCATGGATTTACCAGCTCGCAAGTTCATTCTCAATTTATCACCGTCTGATATTCGCAAGTCTGGTACGAGTTTTGATCTTCCTATGAGCGTTGGTCTGATACGATCAATTATTCATGATTCAGCAACCAATGTTGATCTACTTCATAACAGTCTTTTTTTTGGTGAGGTATGACTCGATGGTCAAGTCAAAAGAATTGATGGTTTATTGCCTATGGTTATAGCTGCTAAAAAAACATGATATCGTGATTTCTTTGTACCAGAAGATAATTTGTACGAGCTAGAGTATATCGAAGGCATCAGATTATATCCTATTCGTCATTGCACTCAATTGATAGACTATTTCGTGCACAATAAAACACCATACTGCATACATGAACACAAAATTATTGATATACTGAACACTACCTATCAACGAGAAGTAGATATGGCTCATATCAAAGGTCAATATTTTGCAAAAAGAGCTTTGACAGTAGCCGCAAGTGGACTACACAATATTATGATGATATGACCTCCATGAAGTGGTAAAACAATGCTTGCAAAATGACTTCATAGTATACTACCGCCACTCAATCATGCTGAAATTCTTGAGGTATCACAAATATACTCAGTTGTTGGTAAGTTAGACAAAGATATGCCCTTAGTAATACATAGACCACTTAGGTCGATTCACCATACCGCGTCTAGGATTTCAATAGTAGGATGAGGCTCCAATCTTAGACCATGAGAGGTATCCCTTGCTCATAGAGGAGTGCTTTTTATGGATGAGTTGACTGAGTTCCCAAGAGAAACACTAGAAGTATTGAGACAACCTATTGAAGATAAAGCTATTACTATATCTAGAGTGACTGGATCGGTAAACTATCCAGCAAGTTTTATGTTCGTATCAGCAATGAATCCATGTAAGTGTGGTCACTACAAAGATCCTTATAAACAATGTATATGTAGTTTTCAGGAGATAAAAAGATATCAATCCAAGATTTCAGGACCATTACTTGATAGAATTGATATGATTATGGAAATACCTAGAGAAAACATCAATACAATATTGGATCAGGAAGACACAACTCATCATGAAACCAGTGATATACTGAGGGCAAAAGTAATTGAATCACGAACTATTCAACAACGTAGATATGAATGAACGGGTATTCATTGTAATGCCCAATTGAGCGCAAAACATATTCAACAATATATTAAGTTAGAACCTGAAGCTGAACAGTTTCTCAAAAATCAAAGCGCCAAGATGATGCTGAGTACCAGAGTGATACATAGACTTATGAAATTAGGAAGAAGTATTGCCGATATGGACAAATCAACTACTATATGACTTCATCATATTGCCGAAGCATTTCAATATAGAAACAAGGGCTTGATTGCTGAATCAGAATGAATATGAGTATGAACATAAGTCAATACATGATATAAAGAAATATCATTTTTATATTCATAAAATTATCACAAGAGCCTCGTTGAGGCTTTTTTTGCTTGAATTTTAACACAAAGTAAGCACTTATCATCAAAGTTAGTTTTTGTATCATATATTCTTAATTTTTTCATTATTTATTTCTTCTGTTTTTCTCTTCATATGAAACGTTTAGTATTTGCTGTATGCTCTGTATTCTGCTTATCATTTGTTTATGCAAGTTCTGATCTTGATACACTACTCAATGAAATCAGTAATCTTGATACTCAGCCAACTACTACTACTCATAGCGCATGAGAAGTAACTATTGAAAATATCTCCTATACCACTGATGGTAAAGACTTATATACCGTAACGTGGACTGCGCTTGTGGGAAATGCAAACGTAAAAGTAGAAATCAAAGAGTCCAAAGAGGCAGACTACTTTACTCTCAATACCGTAAAATGATCTGATGGTAAAATTGATATCAAACTTCCAACAGCTGGTCAATATCAAATAAGATTAACAGCTTTGGATGGTACATCAAATACAGCTGTTAGTAAAGAATATATTCAAACAATCAAAGTTGATGGTGTTGCTCCAACTCCAGCCCCAACTCCCAAAGTAGAACAACCAAAAACTACCACTACCAACACTTCTGTACCAGTTGTACAAGATGGTAAAACAGGTCCTTGAACCAATGCTTTGATCTTCTCAGTTCTTATGGGATTAATGATATATGGAATCTATAGATTTAGAAAAAACTAATATATACCAGAGTGTCATTCATTATATCTATCTCATTTCAATGATAGATCATTAATCATTGTATGGTGTACAATGATTTTTGTTTTTTTCTTTCATTTGTAGATAAGATAGTTATATCCATACTGTCTGTTGTTTAATTTTTTTACATAAGTCATGCTACGCTATACCATTGGTTTGGAGGTCCATATTAAGTTATCTACAGAACATAAAATGTTTTGCCGATGTCTCAATTCACAAGACTTTGATACTATTAAACCAAATTCTCATATATGTCCGATATGTACTGCCCAACCATGAGCATTGCCTATTATCAATCCTGAAGCAATCACGACTGCTATCAGATTATGAACTATTTTTTGATCTACATTACATAAAGATTTTAGTTGGGATCGTAAGTCGTATTTTTATCCCGACTCACCTGTCTGATTTCAAATTACCCAATATCATCAGCCCATTATACAATGAGGTCATGTTCAATTTTTTACCGATCATTTTCAAACTCCCCATGACATTCATATCCATGAAGCACACTTAGAAAACGATACTGCCAAAACCATTACTATCAATGATACTACCTTTATTGATTTCAATCGTTCCTGAGGTCCACTTATAGAAATAGTTACTAAACCAGAATTCCATAGTGATGAGCAAGTTATAGAGTTTCTCAAAGAACTTCAAAGAATCATCAAACTCAATCATATATGATATGCTGACTTAGAAAAAGGCCAAATGAGAGTTGACGTCAATATTAGTGTAGCCAATGAATGATCATCACATTTGGGAACCAGAGTCGAGATAAAAAATCTCAATAGCTTTGCCTCGATCCGTAAAGCTATTGCCTACGAGTACGAAAGACATACTCAATGTATTACCAATAACCAACCTCTTGACCAAGAAACAAGGAGACGAGACGATCAAACAGGAACAACCATAACTATGAGATCCAAAGAACAAGCTATGGATTATAGATACGTTCCTGAACATGACTTACCAATGATTGACCCTAACACCATTTCATGGAAACCATCTGAACATATTATTACCTGATATGACAAGATTCAACAACTCAAAGCATACTGATTCCACAAAGAGTATATCTACTGACTACTAAATAGTGACCTACTTTTTGAATGGTTTCAAGAATGAATCGATCATGGACTTGATCCCAAACTCATTGCAAAATGGTTAATGGGTCCTGTTACTACTTTTATCAATGTATACTGAGAATCAGCGATAAAACTTGATAGTAAGTGATTTATAACATTTTTGGATAAACTGAATACGTATGGTACGCCCGAAGCAATAGCTAAGCCATTGTTTGAAACATTGATACATGGCAATACAACAATAGATAAAAGTATTGATCAGTTCACTATCCATCAAGAACGTTCAATCAATGTGGCCGATGTAATTACTACCGTTTTGGAGAATAATCCATGAGTAGTTAGTGAATACCTTGGTGGTAAGACTACCACCATTGGCTTTCTTCTTGGACAAGTCATGAAAGCAACCTGATGAGCACTTAACCCACAAGAACTCAAAACAACGATTGAACAAATGATTACTCAAATGAAATAATTCATTATTTCTCATTCACATCACGCTATTTATATCACAATAACACTTAATAAGAAATATGTCTTTACCTATTATCGATATTCTTATCTTGGCAGTTGTCCTAGCACTTAGTATAGGATTTCATGAATTTGCCCATGCTCGAGCAAGTAACAAACTTGGTGATCCGACCCCAAAATTACAAGGTAGACTTACACCAAATCCATTGGCTCATCTTGATCCACTTGGATTTCTGCTTATCTTTATTATTCATTTTGGTCGGGGAAAGCCTGTTCAAATCAATCCCCAGTATTACAAAAAACCTCGTTGGGGAGAATTTCTTGTAGCTATGGCTTGACCTGCATCAAATATCATTCTTATGATTGTCGGTATTGTATTTTTAGCATTATATAGTAAATGGATACCCTGATTATCGAATGTACAAACACTTTTTACCCAATTCTGGACTCAACGAATTTATCTCAATGCATGATTAGCAGTATTTAACCTTATTCCTATCCCGCCACTTGATGGTTGGAAGTTGATCAAGCTTGTGGTTGGCGATATTGCAGCAAAACGAGAACGATATCTTGGGACAAATCCCTTGATACTGATAGCATTATTTGTTATAATCTGACAAACAGGCGTATTTCGTTTCGTTTGATATGGAGCACAGCGATTAGTACAACTCTTATCAAACATTATAAATCGATTACTCTAGTCTATCATTTTATTATATATCTATTGAGAACAACATGAAAAAATGGTCATCAATTATTATTCAAACAGTCATAGGTATACTGCTTTTATGAATCTGCATGTGGTATGTAGAACACCACCCTGCAGAAAAAATATGAATACTCGCATCGGTGAGTTTTCTCCAAGAAAAAATCAGTTCTATGAGTAAGTTACGAAATGGACGATCCGACAAAGAAATAGATGAGTTGGGAAAGTATAAAATGTCCTTTTCTGAACTCAAATCTGTTGTCAAATCCAAGGCTTGCGAGCAAGCTCTCAAGGCTGGTCAAATCAACACCAATACTATTGATCAAATTATTCAAACCCTAGAATCAACTACCGCATCAGAGTTTGAAACTAATAAAACAAAATATATCACTGTTTTTAATACGATCAATGATAATATCAAAAATTATTGTAAGTAACATTAATTTCTCGATCTATGCTCCAGTTTCTCTTTAAAGATTATCCTGCCTATCTATTTGGACGTTTTAGCATCTATCGCGTTCTGATTTTCCCCTTTCTGTTTATACAAGTTTTGTTGGGCAAAAAACCTAGATAAATCAAGGACATATTCCTAAGGAAGCTGGGAAAAACTCTCAATTCATGAAAAACCACCTGTAATATTACATTCTTTGGTCTGACACAATCCGTATTCGACGAACTTCTTGAGAAAATTTTATCCCGAGACTTTGGGACCTCTTCCATGTCGTAATCACAAAACTTCGTTTTATGTTATACCGATTGTATAACAAACGCAAACTACCCATATTCTTGATTCCCAATAGTTTGCTAGTTATATCATCGGTATCTACCAAAATAATAATTCTCTTTTGATACGTAATTGGTATTACTTATTTCCCCAGGTTCCATAATTTAATATGAATGTACCTTTTAGCAGTAATTTACTTTTTATAAATAACTTCTATGAAACTTTACTACAAAGTCCCATTTTATGATAACTCAGATTTTATGGGTCATCTTATCGAACACGTTATCCTTTATCCAGATCAAAATAATGTAAAACAGTGTGGAATAACTCCACGAGTTTCTTGATCATTACAGTGAGAGCGAACAAGAATTGATTTTGATCATCTAGAAGATAAGAAGGTCATTTTTGACTTATTACATAAACCCATTTCACAAAAAGTCGTAGATTATGAATATAAGATATTTAATGAAGAATTTGCTTGAATTAGTTATGTTTCTAGAGTATTAGAAAAGTGCAACAAAATGTTCCTTTGAGAAGAGCGATCCAAAAAACCAAGACCATTTTCATTGGATGAGATTCAAGCTTATCATGATAAACATATCATACAATGAAATTATGTTCTTATAGATAATGATACAAATAAAGTAATTGAGCATAATTTTAATGAATCAAAACTTCAAAAACTTGATTTGTATAGTATACCGGAACTGGAATACCACCTTGTTTATCTTGAATGACAGAAAAATTATATTGTAATCCATAAATGATCTCAAGTAAATGCTTTAGTATTTCTCTATTTTCTTTATGATGTCATTAAAGCATGGGATTTTTATTCCAAAAGATACACATTAGAATCGTATTATACCCATGGTCCATCAGATTATTATTCAACTTGAGTATGTGGAATGAGAATAAGTCCTCATTGCAATCTAGATATAACCGAAGATTTTTTTAACTTTCAAAAAAACTATTTCTTGAGGGAATTGATAGTTAATAAATATCCAAGTATTATAGCATTTTCAATGCTTTTTAATAATCAAAAATATGAACTTAATAAAGCTTTAGAACTTATTGAATCCATGCAGTTTTCTGATTATATAACTATTATCTGAAATATCAAAAATATTTCATAAGAGAAAAATATAAGTAATCAGACTATTTTATCTTATAATTTATCAACCTATGAACCTCCAATGACAATCACAAACTCAACCCCATATGCCAAATTTACCCACCAAAACTACTAAAAGATTATGAGTAATTTTAAAGCAAGCTGATCAATTTCTACTGGAAGTAAATACGACTCCTTGATATAACAGAATTACATCATTTCTTAATACAACATTATGAGATAATGACGGCGAATATTCTGAGGAATATATGCAATCCAAAGCTACTGAAATAATTCAGCAAAGAGCCTGATATCAAGATGTAAATTACCTCAAAACTCTATCTGGAAGCATAGAACGATCATTTCATAAACCAGATAAAGACTATAATGAAATAGGATTATATGATAACAGTATTCTTGTTTTTGAACTTTTGTCGCAACAACAAAGTCCTATTGATCAACAATACCAGCGTGAAACTCTACGATGCACCAACGAAGAACTAGATCAACTCCTACAAGCCAATGGTCAGAATGGCAGTAGTTTCCTTATGAAGACTTTATATGATTCTCAGAAATAAATGATAAATAACCCAAAGCAAATTATCCAAGCTGATAGCTATCAAGAATGATTCAAGATAGTCTGAATTGTTAACTCTCCAGCACAATATCGTAATGATATTGCAGTAGTTTTTATCGCTTGATTTGAAAGGTTCGGCTATGAGCAAAAATGGAGACTCTTGACTCAAGAGCTTAATAGACAATGAATTGCGACTCTGCAATTTGATTTTACTGGACTTGGCTTATCTGATGGTATATACAATGAACCTACTATGGAACATCTACTCAGTGATTTAAAGAATCTCACAACTACATTCAAACAACAATATAATGTTTCAAAACTTATCCTCGTATGACATAGTCTATGAGCTTGCGTAGCTATTTCTGCAAAAAACTCTATGCAAGGTATCTCAAAACTCATTCTCCTAGCTCCAGCTCTTAATCAAAAAGAACTCAATCGTTACCGATATGCTATGAGTACTAATAAAAACAAAGAACTTACCATAACATTTGATAATTACAAAGATAATTTCAATGAGTCAGATTATCAATTATCTATTCAACAAACATCAATCAAAAAAGCAAATATTATACTACCAAGCTACATGCAACAAATGAGTGATATAGACTATACAACAATCATAAATGATGATTCTGATATTCTCATTATTCACTGAGATAAAGATAATACTGTTCCACTGAACTCTCTCTCTCATTTATTCACCAATACCACTATCGTATCTTGATGAGATCATGATTTGGAGAAGCCATGAATCATTGAAAAACGAATACATACAGCTATTGATTTTGTGCAATAGTATTTTTACAATCTCAAAATACCACTATGACCACCATCAAACCCTACACCTCACTCATAGACCAAATCTGATGACTGCTCTCCCAAGCAAGGACTCAGGTAGTTTCTCAGGTTAATCAAACTATGGTGATGACCTATCGGACTATCGGTCAGTATATCGTGGAATATGAACAAGGTGGAGCAGATAGGGCTGAGTATGGTTCAGGGTTACTACAAAAACTTGCTGATGATCTTTCGAGTAAGTTTGGGAAGGGATTCTTATATAGAAATATTCGTTCTATGAAGCAGTTTTATCTAGAATGCAACAATTGGCAGACGCTTTCTGCCAAATTCAAAAACTTATCACGATCTCATCTTGTTCGCCTAATGTATCTCAAAGATCAAGATGAAAGACAATTCTTTATGATAGAATGTTCCAAACAATCACGGACAAGCAGAGAGCTTGATAGGCAGATAAATAGTGCTTTGTATCATAGATTAGCTTTGAGTAGAGACAAAAAATGAGTAATGATGTTAGCTCAAAAATGACAAATCATAGAACAAACAGTTGATCTTGTAAAAGATCCTTATATTTTAGACTATGGATGTTATTTTCTCACTATCCTGTGTCACAATACTGGCTGGATCAAACAATCAATGTCTGAATAAGTAACCTGTGTTTTCCCCTGAAGCCATGACCATGTTTTGGCAAGAACGACCAAATCTTGACCAGCTCTTGGAGAACAACCTATCGATACTCAAGGTAATGTTCTCGTTGTTTGTATGATGGTTGTAATATAATGAATCAGATTATCATCTATGTGTATATCATCTATAGCCTGTTTTCGCGATATCAAATCGATTATACAATCCTGATTAAGCGCATCTCTCATAGTTTTGGAGCCAACAATAGACTGTTCATTATCAGGATAGTCAACATAAATACAAAGTCAAAATCTATCTAGTTGTGCCTCAGGAAGAGTGTACACTCACTTTGACCCAGTAGGATTAGCGGTTGCAAATACCAAAAATGGCTGCGGAAGATCATACGTATTGGTTCATACTGTTACTTGTCATTCTTGCATAGCCTGAATGAGAGCGGATTGAACCTTTGGAGTTGTACGATTGATTTCATCACATAAGATAAGCTGATGGAATAATGGTCATGGTTGAAAAATACTTGAACCATCAGGCAACATACGTTCATAACCAGTAATATCACTAGGCAATAAGTCAGGTGTTCATTGTATTCTACCCAATGAAAGTTTTGTTAGTGTTGCAAGTGTTTTGACAGCAGTCGTTTTGGCCAAACCAGGAACCGATTGAATCAATACATGTTTACCTGAGCAAAGACCTAACAACATCAATACCACGAACATTGGCTGACCTATAATGGTCTGACTCAGAAGTGTAGCTACGATACGAACATGAGGATGAACAATCATGGTAGGATCAACACGCAATGATATTGATCAAGCAGTAGATTGTAAAACTCACTGAGCACGCAACTCATCAAGCAACCATAAAGACGTAGAGGTTGATCAGATTATATTATTATTTTCTCTCCCATGTCATTTGGTATCTCATTTATGCGCATCTCTCCATAACAAAACGCCTCAGACAATCGCTCCAAGTATGAGTATTCAAATCAATATCCATAATTCTATTACCATACTATACTATAATCAGAAACTTATAAACAAGACTCCTTCTCGTAAGCCCAATTCTGTTTGAGATAGCATTTATCTTGTCCTGAATAATCAGGAATCGAGCACCGACCCGAACAAGCGGATCAAGCTTGCATCAGCCAAGGTTTACCACTGACGTACACCTCATGTACGTTCAGATAATGTATGTCACCAAAGAGGTAACAACCATCGCTTTTCACCTTTCCCCTGCATAAAGCAGGATAGTATCGTCTCTGTGGCACGTTCTTTTACCCATTCTCCATGGGGTTCACTATCCGTTAGATAGTGGCTTATGATGATGTTGGGACTTTCCTAACCACCTTTTGGTAGCTTGCTATCCGGAAGGAGTACTAGGTTATAGTGAAATTGTTTTATAATCAAGTTGAATTTTTGATCAACATTCATACTATCAAGCTATTCTTATTTTTATTTTTTGTTTTTTCTCATGAGTACGCTTTTATTGATTGTTATGATTGCTGCTGGTATTGTCATGTCTCTCACTATCTTGTTAATGGCTCCCAAAGGTTGATTGGGTTTTGGTTTAGGAGGAGCAGCATGAAGTAATGAATATGGCACGAAAAAATCTATCGAAACATCACTCAAAAAGATAGCTACCTATAGTTCTATCATTTTTGTAGTCTGTGCTTTGATATACCCATTTCTACAACCAAAAACATTTGATCCTACTACTACCACAGGTACATGATCTGTAGCACCAACATTCGATTTTGGGGGAGCATGAACAGGTGAAGAAGTAGCACCATGAACTGGACAGTAATAGTCTTTGCATCCTACTTTCTAAGTTTCATCCTTTCTTCATGTCTAACATCAGGATGTTTCCTAGGCAAAGGGATATCATGTTTACGGTAAAACAATAACTCTTGAGGCGTAATGCGAAAGGGTTTTTTTGTGACCTCACAAAGGATTGCAATCTTGAGAATATCATCAGTAACCTGGTCGATACTATCAGGTAAATGTTGTCCTGCAATCACCTTGTCTACCTGAGGTACAGCAGGTTCATACGTTGATCGGTGATATCAGAAATCATCCTCACCCCCCAACCCTCTCTCCTCCCCAGAGGGGGAGAGTGGGTAATACTCCATAGCTACGGTTTCATTGTATCAGAAAGGAGACAATGATGGATGGAAAAACTCTCCTCGTTCCCCTGTGGACTCCATGTGAGCAATGATCTTTGGTACGAGTTCTTCATATTCTTGCTTGGTATACTGTTTGTTGAAAATACAGTAGGATTTGTTACGGAGTCAGATGCATCAGAAGAGATGAGAAGAATTAATACATTCTTGAGTATAAAAAATATACTCTCATCATCGACCAAGCATATTAAATCAACAATATTTTAATTTTCATCCACTACAAGCTTCATAATCAAGGTAACAATCAATATTATGAATTGTGGTATCCATACATTGATCCATATTATATCAAATATAAATATATCTTGAATTGGTAACTGATTGTGCAAAGTACACTTCTTTACAATTTTTACAGTTTGCTAAATTATTTCATTGCGCATTTTCACAATTAATTAGCCTCAAAGGTTTACTATATTGTTCCAACAATAAAGAATAATCATAAAATAATTTATCATGCGACATAGTATCCAATATATGATAGTATTCGTTTCTTGAATATGGTCTATTAAGAATACAATAGCTTTGGTTCTCCAATCAAACACAATACGCAGATTGTTGAAGATTAACACAATATGATAAATAACTAGATGTTGAACAGTTTTTCGAAAAAACAACAAATTTACAATTATATAGATCAGATGAGAAACTACAATAATAAGACTCCTGAGAGTTTGTTACATCCAGTAAATCTATTGAATTTTGGATATTCTTTATAGTATGTGCATATAGCACATCTTTACATTGATAAACATCGGAGCACATATATATATTTTCACTAGAATCCGTAAAATTAGTATACGACGAATTACTATTAGAGTTAGTATTAATCAAGCCCCATCTCGGTACCTCCTTCATTAACTCTCCAAACTGTTCAGTAAAGCTACGAGTGAAATCAAAATCTCTTCCATAACTCATAGGATCTCGTTCGTCCGATCGTCGAATTTTTTGATCATAGACTCTGAATGGCTTATCTGGACTATAAATTGAAATAATATCTTTGCCACTCGCGTCACACTTTCTACGATAGAGTTTTCTTTCATTACGAAATGATAACCTTCTTCTTTGACGACACTCTGGACATAGTGTAGGAGTAGGAATCCTCACCCCAAGTTTATCTACTCAAGACAGATCCTTTCTTTCTCAGTGGGGAGATTCTTGATATCATGGTAATCAGCGACTAATCTTGTCATAAAAATCCAGATCTCATTGAGTAATATCAAATGATTTTTGACAGTGGCGACAGGTTTTGGTTTGGATGATAGGGTCGGTCATACATATTGACAAAAAAGATAAAAATAGTAACTTTCACACTCATACCGGTTTAGTTGCAAAATACAAGGGAATAATTATAAATACTGTGCAATATTTTGCACAACAGTTTTATGATATGCTTATAGTCAAATTACTCAGTCAATTATGAATGAATTCCATTCAGATAGATATTTATCTGAAATGTTTGGAGTATACCAAATCGAGTGCCTCTATGATTGCATCCTCACTTGGTCGTGAAAGAACCTCCACGCTCAAGATGATGCAATCTATGGAAAAAGCGTGATACTTATCTCAATCCAAAGGAGGTATCACAACATACTTTCACCCGATCCCTTTCGAAGTCTTATACAAACAATTTGAACAACAGACCCAAGAGTCGACCGTATTGATATGACAAAAAGAGCTTATGTTGAATGAAATAAATACACTTACCAACAAAAGTCCTGATATTAGCTGTAAACTTCAAGATGGTATCAATGCTGTCCGCTATATGTATCAGACTATCATATCTATCATTCATCATCAAAATCTCCTCCATATATCATGTATAGCCAACAATACGTTTGAAGCGAAATCAAGCTTGCACCCAGAAGTTCATCTCCTTACCAAAGAATTTATCGAGATAGTGCATAACAAGCATGTGTATATTCAAAGTTATCTTGGTGAATGAATGAGTCTTATGGAACAACTAACTATTTCCAATGATATAAGTCAGATTATCGATTATCCAAATAGCAATAATACAAGCCAATTATGGATAGTCTGATCAGATATCTTTATTATTATCTTCAAAAAAAACCCTCAAGTAGTCCATCTGCATAACGATTCATTGGCGAATCTTATGCATTTTGTGATTGGTCAGCTTGATAAGGTCCAGACTCAACTACAATAACACTCTATGAGCGATTCCATTGATAAACTTGTATACATCTTGTCCTCAGAAACGTTTGGCAAGTTCCACAAGTTCATTGATAACGACTTTGGGATCTGATTTGATTACTTTTTTTTCAGTTATTCAGAGTACAAACAACGCTTTTTTGATCGTATCAAGCTCATCTCGCTGAAACTGAGTCAGATGAGGAGCAACTTTGGTAATAGTAGTTGCTATCATCTTACGATATGATTCGATAATCTGAAATACATACTCTCGATCTATCTCCAATGGCTCCAACCTCAGCGCATCAACAATCATTGCACAATCATCCTGTGGTTCACTCAATCCATATAATCATGGATTTACATCGGGGTCTTGAATTGTTTCTTGAAAAGCATCTCGCACACCCATAGAACTCATAAACTCATGATCTTCTTGTGATTCAATTGATGGAGTAGAGACATGATGTTGGGAGTTCTCCTGATTTGGTTGAAAAGCACCAGTTGAGTAGTACAAATCTCGATAGATATAACACAATGATACTTTACGGGCATTGATTCTGTGTCAAATATTCATGAGAAAGGGGGACAAGTAAAGAAGACGATAAGATTATATGCAAAGATATGCATATGATAATGAAATCATTTTATTTTGCAACTATAACTTTGCTTGAATATATGACAAAAATAACAAAGATAAACTATGATACCGAACAAAAGAAAAAACTGGTTTGCACCAGTATTTCGTTAGTATATTAGATATCTTAAAGCCGTCATTAGCGGATGACGCGGCTCGAACGCGCAACCAACTGCTTGGAAGGCAGTGACTCTATCCAATTGAGTTACATCCGCATAACAATATTCTTCTTTTATCTCTAAGGCAATGACTCTATACAACTTGCCCCGATTTATCGGTGTTGAGTTACATCCGCATAGTTATCTCTAATAATCTTTTTCCCGCTCGTTTCAATATGATTTTTTCAATAATGGATTTTGATACCAATTACGTATCAAAAGAGAACTATTGTTTTGGTAAATACCGATGATATAACTAGCGAACTATTGGGAATCAAGAACATGGGTAGTTTGCGTTTGTTATACAATCGGTATGAACTCGTAATCTTGTATCAAAAAATCCTTCACCGAAGTGAAAGAAAATTTGAACATAGCAATGAAGCTACGATGAGGATTCCAAGAGTGAGGAAAATTATTTTCCTTTAACTGCCTTTTTGAAGTCAGCACCAGCTCTAAATGAAACAACTTTCATAGCTGGAATTTTGATCTTTTGAGATGGCTTTTGTGGATTAACACCTTCTCTAGCCTTTCTCATATTAGCTTTGAAAGTACCGAAACCTTGGATTCTTACTTCACCACCTTTTTTAACAGTAGCAATAATAGAACCAAATACTACACCGAGTACTTCTTTAGCTGCCTTTTTAGACAAACCAGTCTTAGCTGCCAATTCAGCAACAAATTGTGTCAAGTTCATGAGTACAAAAAAAATAATAAATAAATTTATACCATATAGATAATCGGTATGAAGTAAATTTCAAGAGAAAAAAACGAAAAAACGCCCTCAAGAAGCGTTTTCAGGTCACCAAAGCTTGACAAAATAATTATTTATTCACTTTTTATAAGTAAATTACGTAAATAGATGTTTCATAAAACTAAAGCAATACTAATAATAATAATAATTTCACCTCATTGTCGTAGTGCGCTCGTAGTCGATGTGAGTCAGAGTATCGAAAATAACGATTGATCAAAAAGTGCTGTAGTATAACGATTAATAATCAATGCACTTATTCATCGCAACATCAATGATAAGATAAATCCTACCAAACTCATCAGACAACTGACCACCAAAAAAGGTGATTTGAGTAATCGATAAGGTGTTCATAACAACTGTTGAATGGTAATAGATTTACGAAAGTGTGTAAAAATTGACTTGATAGTAAGGATAAGAAAAGAACATATGATAACAACCAAGATGACTACCAATATAACAGACAATACTACAATCATTTTGGTCATCGACAAGGTGGTTAAAATTCTCTTTTCTTGCGCCTTCATGGTTTGACCAATTTTGGAGATATCGTCACGATTAGTAATAATATCTTCATATAAAGTTACTACGGCTTTGAGTTTTTCATAATCCTGTGTGTTATTGAACAATACATATACCGTAGCTGGCAATGGATTTTCAATACCATATTTTTGGAATGAATCTAATACACTGGGAACCTTGCGTTCTATTGATTTGATCGCATCCTCTTTACTCATGTACTGAACCTTCATACCAAGTTTCTCAAGTTTGTCCTTCATTTCGATGACTCTACTATAAATTTGATCTTTTTGGGTAGATGAGTCTTTGATATAATAATAAACACCAAGTTTATTTTGTATAGTTGTAGACATCGATCTTACACCCAAAGTCACTCACACCAATAAATGAAGCAAATATAACAAAAAACCGATCAATACAGATATTCAGATAATCTGAAACCACATATCCTTGATAATTTGTTTAGTATAAGATACAATATAGTTTTGATGAGTAGACATTGAAAAGCAATAATATTCAAAAGATAAAGAAAAAAATTTCATAATGATGACTTATATAACTCATCTAATGATGATGATTTACCCTTGTGTCCAAGAACTCTTGAAAAAGTTTAATTTTTTCATCATAGTAAGTAAGTTGTTTATCATATGATTGAAGTTTGGGGCGATATTTAGAGTAGTATTTGATCATACGATCAGCCAATGAGTATCTATGATCCATCAGATATAGTTGTGCTAAATTGTACACAATTTCAGCATCATAGTGATTCATCTCAAGTGCCATTTTCAGCATATCGATTCATTTTTCTCTATTTCCATACCAAAATTCAGATAAACCATATGCTCTGACCACTTCAGCATTTTCTAGGTTAGTCAATTTAATTGCTTTTTTGAGAAACTCTCTCGCTCATGATCGATTTCTCTTATCCATTTCAATAACACCCTTGATGTACCAGTTCATAGGATCTTCAGGATTTTGAGATAATAAAAAATCTACAGGTCTACTAGATTTATCAAGCTCACCTTTACGATAATGAATATCAGCAATCTCCATCAGTAAGTCCTGATTACTTGGATCATCTACAAGATAAGAGTTGACAAGTTTTAGCGCATCATGAAACCTACCTTGGGATTTAAGAGTAGCAATCTGATCCATAACACTATCATGAATATAAGACATGAGAAAAGATACCATACAAATATAAAAAAACTATAATCTACACTGGATCATACTCATCACCATTTGTAAATGCAAATAAACATGAATTGATAATCTGAAACAATTTGACATTGAAAAAACAACCAACATTATTATATACACTCTCATTAGATTATTTACAAAGAGGTAGTTAAAGCTAGAAGATTGTTATATTACTTACTATAATAAACTCATATAGAATGACCTACTACTACCGAGTTCGCTATTGCTTATAAACATGTACTAAGTACCAATACATACAAATTACTCAATAAGTTAATCGCAGATTTGAAAAGCACATTACCACCAGAAGAACAAATTTATAAAGACGCAGACAACAAGGTATTAATGTATAATTTATTTAGGGGAAATTATCACTTTAGTTACAGTCAATATATAGAATTATGGAACCTCTGGAATAAGTAATACCAATTACGTATCAAAAGAGAATTATTATTTTGGTAGATACCTA
>DAOQQF010000024.1:0-10658 GCA_035333525.1 Candidatus Absconditabacterales bacterium
TATCCTATATAATTAGAAGTGATTTTCAAGTAGTAATATCTATATTAGCAATACCTAAACAAGTACTCTTAATAAATAATGTCCTGACACATTTTTAATATTTTCATCATAAAAAAACTTTGATTTTAATGAAACAATATTATGCACATCTTCCCTACTAATCAAGAGAGAGAGGATAAGAGAGAGAGGATTGCAAGGGAAAATATGTCTTTTTTTTGACAAAATAAAGAGTTTTGAGTATACTCAAGGTATGAATCCAAAAGTTAAATTAATACTGGTGATTATAATACCACTGATCGGCATTTCGTTGTGGATTTTTTCGTTGTTCAAACTTTTGACGCCTGCTGATGTTACGTGATCGGATCAGCTTATCGATACATGATCTCAAACCACTGTTCAATTACCAACATGAACCAATACTATACTATGATCTGGTAGAAATACTACTTGATGAGTGTCAACATGAATACAAGTATCTAAGCCGTTAGTGGAGAAAACATTGACTATAGCTATGCCAATATGGTTGTACAATGAGCCGTGACGAAGACCGCTTATCAATAAATTAGCTCAACGCTCTATTCGTATACAGATGATTACCAATCAATGGGATCAGCCGTATAATGAATTTGTATCATGATTGATAAGTAGTTGAGCGACGTGAGCTGATATTATCTTGGTTCGTGATGATCAACTTGGTAGTATATCAGAGCATGCAGGAAGTTTTGGATTTAGTCAAGATATTTCAAGTCTCTTTCCTTACTTATTTTTTGAGTACTTCAAACGTACTGATTATACGTACGTTCCATTTGGTATCGATCCTATGGTGACCTTTATGAAAAATCCTATTGAACAAAATACTCAATCAATTGATCGATCAGATATTGTCAATTCTGCTACGACCCAAACACAAGATATTGATCCTAGGAAGTTAGCTGTTCAATTACCTATTTTGTTTGGTATTAGTTCGCTTGATCTTCAGCTTATCAAACATCACAAAGAAATTTATCCAGGATATACTGATGTGCTCAAATCATTGGTGTACCAATCATCCAATAGAAGTGAGTTAATTGAGACTATCAAGGCATTTAGCGATGATAGACTAGAGGAGTATAAACTTCGAGATCTGGCAAAATATAAGAGGATTCTTTCTAAGTTGATTGATCGTGACCCCAAATGTAAGACTTATCCAACATTGTGTTTTATTCATTATAAGCTGACCAATATTGCATTTGGCTATCTATCAGAGAGGGATATCGTCAATGGGTATTTTGAACAGTCAAACTATCAGGTATATAACTTTCCCAATAGTTCATCAGTATACCCTGTAAGATTATGGTGATGGATTGTAAATAACAATGTATACGATCAAGTAATAAAGCCTACCAATGATGATATTAGTGTAGCATGAGTTTTTTTTCAAGAGTATGTAACTCAAGCAACCAATGGAAATCATTATCTTCGACCAACTGTATTTAGTGCCTTTAATAGTGTTTTAGCTTCACAAGAGTCTGATCTTCAACGAAAATATGTGAGTTCTTTTAAATCCAAACGACAAGTTAATCCTATACGCTTGGAAACAGATACGCAACGGGAACAGTTTGTTGCCTTACTCAAAGGAGAGTATGATATTAGTGTATTTTTGGCATGACTGAGGTAGTTATTTTTTTCTTTCTTTTTCCATGGACTCTGGGTACGAAATAACTATCATGATAGCTTGATTTATTTCGCCCCTCTCTACTGTGTAGAGAATGATGTTTAGTGGTCGAGTTAATCATACTTTTGTAGTCATGAATCCTCATATCAACATTCTCTATAGTGATTCCTCATATCCACTGATTGAAAGACTTCTTCGTGTGAGATGATTATCTGATCCTGCGACGCAGGAGCAGTTTTTGAATCCTCGTTTTGATAATTCATGGATAAGTCCATGGTTACTTTCTGATATGGTCAAGGCAATAGAACGTATTATTGTGGCCATAAATCGTCAAGAAAAAATTATTATTTTTGGTGATTATGATGCAGATGGTGTTTCTAGTTCATATCTTTTGTATGATTTTTTTAGAACATTTTTGCATTATACTCATATTAGCGTACAACTACCTCATAGACTAGAAGATGGCTATGGTATTAAATCATATCATCTTGATCAAATCAAAGAAAAATGAGTATCGCTTGTGATTACAGTAGATAATGGCATTACCTCTATAACAGAAGCACTCTACGCAAAGCACATATGACTTGATCTCATAGTGACTGATCATCATCAATCACTGATAGGAGAACATGGGTGAATTGTGATACCTGATGCATATGCCGTAGTTAATCCTCAGGTTTCTCCTGATTATCCATGGAAAGGACTTTGTGGTGCAGGTGTTGCTTTTAAGCTCATTATGGCATTGGTGGAAAGACTTGAAATGAAAGCAGAGCTCAAAATGGAGGTCCTCAATAGGTATTTACCAATTGTAGCTATAGCTACTGTTGCTGATTGTGTTCCCTTGCTCTCCGAGAATAGACTCTTGGTCAAAAGATGACTAGGACTTATAAACAGTAAACATCATCATCTTCCACAATCACTTCTTAGTTTTTTGGATCATTTTAATCTTTCTTCTAGAAGTATAACAAGTTGAGATATAGGATTTATTATTGGTCCTAGGCTCAATGCTGCTGGTAGAATGTTGTCGGCTTATCAAGCATTGTATGCATTGATGTATACATGAGACAAACAAAAAATATATCTTGAATCATTGGGGGAGCTCAATACTGAGAGAAAAGGAGTTCAAGATGATATGATAAAACGCGCTATTCAGGAATGTAGTCACGAACATCAGATTCTTCAGTTTGCATCTGATGAGCTTCATGAATGAGTTATCTGAATTGTTGCAGGCAGACTGACCGAACAGTATTATAAACCAAGTGTTGTGTACAAAATAGATCATGAAAAAGGTATTGCCGTAGCAAGTTTACGTGGTCCGAGTTATTTTAGTGTTATTGATATGTTGTATCATGTTGCTCCTTTACTGGATAGATTTGGTGGACATAAGCAAGCATGATGACTCACGGTATCAATTGATAAGCTGAATGAACTACAACAAGAACTTACTATATATTGTGATCGCATTATTACTTCAGAGATGATGATAAAAAAAACTATTGTTGATACAATGCTCTATGATTATGAGTTAACTAATGAGTCGTTTCATGCTGTAGATGCGTTAACTCCTTTTGGAGAATGAAACCGCGAACCATTGTTTTTGCTACCAGATGTGGTGATCAAACATAAACAAACAATGGGTAAAAATTGAAAATCACATCTTAAACTTTATACCCAGATTTGATCCAAGATAGTGGAGATAATTAGTCGAAATCAGGGTCAAACTATAGATAACTATGATATTGGCTCACGTTATGAGTTGATAGTTTCACATAGATGGGATGGTGATGGGAGACGATATTTGGTGATCTAGGTTGTCTATCTTTTCATTATGTTGATAAAAATATCGTTGGGGATACTAACTTGTCCTATTTCTTTCATTTTTTTCTTTCATTCTTTTTGTTTTTCGAGAAGTTTTCTTTTTCTACTAACATCTCATCCATAACATTTTGCCAAGACATCTTTTTTCATGGCTGATATTGTCTCTCTTGCAATAATCTTGGAACCAAAGGCTGCTTGAATAGGAATAGAAAACATATGTTTGGGGATAAGGTCTTTGAGTTTTTCACATATCTCTACACCGATTTGATAGCCATGTGGTTGATATACAACCATAGAAAATGCTTCCACTACCTCTCAGTTTATCAGTATATCGAGTTTTGATAAATCATTTTCAATATAGTTTTTGAATTCATAGTTCATAGTAGCATATCATTTGGTGAGCGATTTGAGTTGATCATAAAAATCAATAATGATTTCCGCCAAAGGCATTTCATACTTCCATATAACTCTATCATCGTTGAGAAATTCAGTTCCCTTGAGAACTCATCTGGATTGATTACATAAACTAGAAATATTACCATAATATTCTGATGGTCATACAACCTCTACATCAGCTATTGGTTCTAGTATATCAGCGATATCGCCATTTGGTGGCATATCACCTCATGATCTGACAATGAGTCGATCTTTGAGTAGCTCTCTGAGTCTGATTATCTCTGATTCTGTCGTTCATTCAGTTATTTCTCATTTCCGTGGAGGATTGGTATAAGTAAGAACATATTTCCATAATCATGTTCTCAAAAGATCATCAATATTGGTTCATGTTTTTACTGCTTCATGCTTGTAGCTCTTCATATGGACGAGATAGACAACGTTGGGAATAGTAAAAATAGTTTGCATACCATATTCTCTTTCAAGTCTTTCTTTGATAATATCCATATGAAGCATTCCCAAAAATCCGCAACGAAACCCAAATCACATGGCTTTATTGTTTTCATACTCATACTCAATAGCGGAGTCATTGATACTAAGTTTTTCAAAACTATCTCTGAGTTTTTCAAATTCATTGTTTGCCATGGGGTAAACTCAGGCAAATACATAGGGCTTGATCTTGCGGAATCAGGGAATACTATGTTCACGGAGCAGGTGAAAGTTACCAGAAAAAGGAACTCCTTGGATAATTGTATCTCCAATTTTGACATCTCTCACTGATTTGGCTCAGGTGACAATGTAGCCAATTTCTCATTCATTAAGACTCTTGGCACTGTGGTAGTCTGGATCAAAATATCATACCTCGGTGATGGTAATCTTGGTTTCAGAGTGGATGAGTAAGACTTGCTGTCACGCACCAAATGATCACTGTACGACTTTTACATACGCTACTACACCCTTGTAAGGGTCATACACACAATCGAAGATAAGTGATTTGGAAAGTGACATAGAGGTAGTGGATAATGCAACAAAATAAAAGATATGCTGATATAACACAAGAGTATACCTATTTATATCCTCAAAAAAAGTCAATTATAGAGAGCTTGGTAATCTTCCAAGGAAATAGTATTGACAATCAATATAAGATAATTATATGTTTTTTGCTTCTGGGTAGGAAGTATAAAAAATAATAAAAATGAATCAAAAAAATGAGACTATTATCCTTAAGAAAAAAGGTAAGGATATACAATTGGATTACTCCGACCTGAAAAGGTCGGTATTAGTACTAAGAGCAGTCAACCACAAGCTTAGACAGAGAATTATAGACCTTCTGGAAGAGCAAGATAAGATGACTGTCACTAACATCTATACTGAGCTCAGATTAGAACAATCAGACGCGTCTCAACACCTCGCTATCTTAAGACGAGCGGGGGTTGTAGCCACAGAGCGTCATGGTAAATTTATTTATTATAGTTTAAACTATAATAAATTAGAAAAACTATCAAAATTAGTAGAGGACTTAGCTGGGTAGTCCCACTTAGCTGGGTAGTAGTCCCAAGAATCCGGTTAACTATGTTTATATAGTATAAACCGGTTTTTTTTATAGTAAACTGATAACACGCTATATGTATCATACATAACAAAAATCACCTCGTAAGAGGTGATTTGTTGTATAAAGATATAAAGAAACGATACAAAAGTCTGATTATCCTATATGATACTTGGTATAATTACTATTGAGTGTTAGTAATAACGTTGATAACTCGGAAAATAAAGCTAACTAAGAGCCAAGAGATACCAATCATAACCAATCCAATACCCGCTTGTCTAAGCATAGTAAATCCTTCTTCATACTTTTTTTGGTCACCAGTTGCAGTCAACATTTTCCAACCAGCCCAGAGACAGATAATCAAAGCAATCAAAGCCAATAATCCGAGTACTCGGTTGATAGCTGTTTTGACAGCACCAATAAGTCCATCAGCACCATTTGTTGCAGCCTCACCTGATTTAGCGACTCCGATACCACCTGCTGAGTCAGTGGTTTTAGTAAATGTGTTATTACCATCACTTGGTTGACTAAAACTTCCACCTTGACCTCATCTACCACCATTGGCAAATACAGGAGCAATAGCAAATACAGCCATACAAGCAAAAAGAGCAAATTGTTTTAGTAATTTCATTGTGTAACAAAAAAGAATAAATAAAAGATAATTTGATTGAGATGATATAAGTATAATGAATCATCTATAAAAATGCAAATTTTTTGCAATCAATTTTGATATAAATTTGTAAATAGTAGGTGACAATAAGAAAAACTATCAAAAAATCTCCTCCGATTGGAAGAGATTTACTATAGAAATAGTACTGATTATGCGTCAATAATCTTTGATTTTGATTTTACTTTGATAGTAAGAACTTGTTTACCATTGTAATAACCACATGAGGCACATACTCTGTGAGAGTATACAGGGGCCTTACAGTTAGAACATGACACAAACTGGTAGGTTTTACATAATCTCTTAAGATTAAGAGTTTGCCAGGTGCTATGTCTTCTGCGTTTTCTAAACAACGAGATCTTTTTCTTTGGTGCTAACATTAGGGTAATATGAGAGAGTTAAATAGGAATAATCCATATAATTATGCTGTTTTTTTTGCTTTTACAGTAGGAGTTTTTTTGGTTGATACTGTTTTTGCTTTTACAGTAGGAGTTTTTTTTGCTTTTGCAGAAATAGTTTCTGATGATGATGCTTTGATTTCTTTTGCTTTGTTAATAGGTGTTATTTTTGGAGTAGAAGTAGTTGATTCTACATGAGCAAATGTTACAAGATAGGTTCTACCATTGAAATTAGTTACTCTTTTCTTGGTAAACTTGACTACACCGTCTATAGTTGCATGAATGGTCCAATCTCTTCCCATGTAGGTATTTGTTCCACATCTATATTCAGACCCCTTTTGTCTGATAATAATATTCCCAGCTTTACAAGTTTGTCCTCCAAATAACTTGACTCCACGATATTTGGGGTTACTCGTCCACAGGTTCTCGGCTCTTCAGGCTGACTTTACGGTAGACATTTCATAAACGTAAACAAAGATAAATGATGAAAAAAAGAAACAAACAAGATGATTATTATCGAACCTAAAACTTATTGAATAACAAAAAAAATGTTGTGATTTCTTTCTTATATAAATGATCACAACTAATAATTTTTTTAATTGCTATTTCAAGTCGACTTGACAGTAGAATCACCACTTCATGTTCATCCTTCAGATTTTTGTGAAATAACATCTGCTTTGAGGATAAAATCAAAGTAATCTTGATTTTTTTGGTAGTAAGGAATGGTAATATTATTTACAAAATCTAATGCACTAAATCTATCAATAATACCATTTTTAATATACATGTACTTGAGTTCTTTGATTTGACCACGAACTTGGATACTATCTTGTTGAATAGTAAAATCACTCAATACAATACCATTGTTAGTGTTACGAGCAACATTTTGAAGTTCAGTATACATTCTAATGAGATTGTTAATGTTATCACTTCGATTAGTTACTTTTTCTTTGTTGTTGATATATCTTGCTACATCGTATCTCATAAGATCATCACTTGCTCTTAGTTTTTTTCGAGTATCTTGTTTGGTAATGAGTTCTTGTTTTAATAAAGAATGACGACTTTGGACATTGGATATTGTAGGCATCCATGATATTGATGAAAAATCTACTGTATTGATTTGTAAATATATTCGATATCCAAACATAATAATCAATATAAGCAGAAATCCATTGGTGAGCTGCTTTCGAAATCATTTATACTGGTAGTTGAGGAGTGACACTATGAGAATATATACTACAAAGATAAAAGTATAACAGAGGATTAGTACTATTTCAGTATAATCAAACACTGATCATTTGTCAAATATTTAAGACCATGAGATTATGTTTGATTTCCAGATCAAAATGAGTATTAAAAATCTATGTCTGTCTTTACTCTCCAGTCTGATTTTCAACCCGCATGAGATCAACCTCAAGCTATTCAGACTATCTTAGATTCATTTTCACAACATATAGGTCACGATCGTATTACGTTATTGGGAGCTACATGAACTGGTAAGACCTTTACGATGGCCCATGTGATACAGGCTATGAGTAAACCCACACTTATTATATCTCACAATAAAACACTTGCTGCTCAGCTTGCTACAGAATTTAAGCATTTTTTCCCCCACAATGCGGTACATTACTTTGTATCGTATTTTGATTACTATCAACCGGAGTCATATCTTCCTGACAAAGATATTTATATTGAAAAAGAGTCCACTATCAATCAAGAGATTGAGATGTATAGACTTAGTGCTATGTCTTCATTGATCACTAGGCCTGATACTATTATTGTAAGTTCTGTATCAGCACTCTATGGGTTATGAGAAAAGGAGTTTTTTGCTCATTACTCACTCAATCTGACTATCGGTGATGTTATTAACCACAAAGATCTCAAAAAAAAACTTATTGATATGAGATATGAATCTTCTACCAAAAATGGCGAGCAAGGAACCTTCAATGTTAGGTGAGATATGTGGGATATTTATCCTAGTACCGAAAAAGCACTCTATAGACTTCATTTTACTGATGGAGTATTAGAATATATAGAAAAAAAAGATAGTCTGACGTGGGAGCCAATCGATACACCCAAACAACTTTGGATTTGGCCCGCATCACAATATATGCAGGATACATCAGAGTTGGAGCCAATACTCGTTGCTATCGAACAAGAAATGAGACAGCGTGTTGATGAATTAACTGCTCAAGGTAAACTTTTGGAAGCAAATAGAATTGAAAAAAGAACACTGTATGATATCAGGATGATCAAAGAAACTGGTTTTACCAATGGAATTGAAAATTATAGTATGTATTTTGAAAAACGTAAGTGGGGTGATACTCCCAATACTATTTTTGACTACTTCCCTGATGATATGTTGGTAATCATTGATGAATCTCATATGACCGTCCCCCAACTTCAGTCGATGCCATCAGCTGATTTTACCAGAAAAAAAAGTCTCATCGATCATGGCTTCCGTCTTCCGTCTGCTTCTCAACATAGACCACTTTCTTTTGATGAACTTCAGACTATGATAGGTCGAAATGAGCATGAGCTCAAACCAGAAACACTTTCATCATCAGTAAACTCACACATCAAATCTCATTCCAAAACATTGTTTGTATCAGCAACTCCTGCAAACTACGAGATTGAGCATTCCACAGGTATTGCTGAGCAGGTTATTAGACCGACATGACTCTTGGACCCTGTCACGTATGTATATCCCAAATCAGGAGATTACCAGCTGTTATTATCTAATCTCGACCATGTTTTGAAGAAAAAACCATATCTTGAGGAGTATGTAGATAGAACGTAGTTATTTGTGTAATATATGCTTGTAATCAATACATGAATTGTTACTATATGCTCTATGTCAATAGGTTTTGAATGAAAATTATCCCAAAGTTGATGAGATAGTACGACAGCTATCGATAATCAGAATATACAACAATTACCTTCTGCTCAGAAAAGTCAGAATAAGATTTCGTATTTGGTCAAAAAATCACATAAATTGATCAAACAGGATCTTGAAATACTCTTGAGGTCGGTAAATGAGGCTCTTATGAGTGATCAAGACTATAACAGTAAGCTTGAAGCTGTGCTTGAAAAGCATCCACATTCAGTTTTACAACAAAATATTCGTTTGAATGTACAAGAGTTTGTTACATTCTTTGATTGATATAGATCGAAACATCGTGTACCAAAACAACAAGAATGAATGAATATGATATCAAAAGAAGAATTATGTATCAAACTCCGCCACACACTCTCATCACTACCTACAGACGATCCACTCTATATTCCATCTACCAAACAGGAGTATGATGTATTATCACCACAACAACAAGCACAGGCAACATACGCTCTCACTCAACAGATAACTCACTCACGATTACAAGATAACTGACTTTGATCATATAGTGAATCTTATCTATGATTATGAATCTCTCAATTCATCATCGACTCCTATCCTCGAGTATGACTCTCACTTAAGATGTTTACTGGCAAGTGATCACTACAAATCAAACTCCGTAATGTTCTCTCATCACTACCTACAGACGATCCACTCTCTATCCCATCTACCAAACAGGAGTATGATAAGTTATCATCCACACAACAAGAACAGGCAATATATACTCTCACTCAACAGATAACTCACTTAACTCACTCACGATTACAAGATAACTGACTTTGATCATATAGCACTTATTATAGATGATTATGATGAATTCCTCAATTCATTATCGACTCCTATCCTCGAGTATGACTCTCACTTAAGATGTTTACTGGCAAGTGATCACTACAAATCAAACTCCGTAATGTTCTCTCATCACTACCTACAGACGATCCATTCTCTATCCCATCTACCAAAAAGGAGTATGATAAGTTATCATCCAAACAAAAAGAATACATACAATATACTCTCACTCAACAGATAACTCACTCACGATTACAAGATAGGTGACTTTGATCATATAACCCTTATTGTAGATGATTATGATGAATCCCTCCATTCATCATCGACTCCTATCCTCGAGTATGACTCTCACTTGAGATGTTTACTGGTAAGTGATCACTACAAATCAAACTACGCCATACTCTCTCATCACTACCTACAGACGATCCATTCTCTATCCCATCTACCAAACAGGAGTATGATAAGTTATCATCCAAACAAAAAGAATACATACAATA
>DAOQQF010000024.1:10758-16554 GCA_035333525.1 Candidatus Absconditabacterales bacterium
CTCAATTCATTATCGACTCCTATCCTCGAGTATGACTCTCACTTAAGATGTTTACTGGCAAGTGATCACTACAAATCAAACTACGCCATACTCTCTCATCACTACCTACAGACGATCCATTCTCTATCCCATCTACCAAACAGGAGTATGATAAGTTATCATCCAAACAAAAAGAATACATACAATATACTCTCACTCAACAAATAACTCAATCACGGTTACAAGATAAGTGACTTTGATCATGTAACACTTATTATGCATGATTATGATGAATTGCTCAATTCATCATCGACTCCTATCCTCGAGTATGACTCTCACTTGAGATGTCTTGAGGATGAATTATTACAAAAGTTAAACAATTTAGTAAAAAGAATACGCTTACACAGTCAGATATCACACATTATATAAGAGATATACTCAGTATACATTTTACATTTCAGAATAATCTATCTCCATGAGATCCTCTGTGGATAGCACAAAGAAAAAAACTTCTACCTCCTAGTTGTGATTCTCGATGATTGAGTATGATACTATGATGAAAACCTAATATATCATTATCACACTCAATGAGTAATTATTGATTTGTAAGATACTATGATCTCATTATATGAGCGTTTCCAGAGTATCATCTCAAACCTATTGAATATGTTAAGTTATATAACCGTATTCAATGATGATTTTATCAACAAGCATTGGGTAGTGGAAATCCTGATGCAGAGTATCAGAAGATGTATCAATCTGGTATACAAAATAATTACACATGACCAGCATTTTTGAAATTATTCGATGATATCTTAAACAAGACAGTAAAGAGTTATCAATTACATATATACGGATCTAATACAAAATGATTTCAGCAAAAATTACTGGAAATGATATATTGATTAGGTGATATGGTTGTATACTATGATTTTGGTATACTGACTAAATGAGCATTAGCTTACACGATATCCATCAAACGTTTCGAAAGATTAACTGCTTACAAACTCAATCTCAAAACAATACTTGCATCATGATTTGATAAGAGTAGCAACTGAGGTGATAATCGCACCTGAGAAGAACAGATGGATCGTAGAGTATATCATGCATGATCTATTCATGATCCAAGAAATGAACCCGATGAGGATATTCTCACATGGCTTGATATTATCTGAGAGATGGATGAAGTACATCCTATCAGAGTGTGATTTGAGAACGTTTTTGAACGTATAGATACACTCAAACAAAAGAATAAATCAAAATTTAAAGCTTTAACAAAAGAAACAATGATCAGAGAATTGGAACAAGCTTGTGGACTAACTCTGACTCAAATCAAAAAACAAGTTGAAGAATTTAAAGCTCAGCTATGAACCGATGAAGATCAGGAAGAGAATAGTTTTACCCTTGATCGGTAGTAGGAACAATACGCTTGTAAGGAAGTTTGAATCCTGCACGACGGAGTCATGCTACGACGATTGCATTGACATCACCGATAATATAATCCATAGGCATACCACAGTTTGGATCGATCCAGAAAAAGAGTTTTATCATTACTCATGCATCTCCATATTCTGATATAAATGCTTTAGTTTTCTTTTTATCATGTACAATATCCATAGTATTGACTGCATCAACCATAACATTCATAGCCTTATCAAGATCATCATAATAAGAAATAGGTATCACTGTATTGAGTTTGATTAATTCCTCGCTCGAGTAGGTTTTTATGGGATTACTAATGAGTTCCATATTTGGTATGACTACCTGTCTTAGATCGAGTGTTCTGATTATCGTATATCTGATAGTGATTTCTTCAATTTTACCAAAATAACCCGGTTTACCATCGATTTGGATAATATCTCATAGTTTGAGTTCTTTAATATTGAGGACCATA
Source organism: Candidatus Absconditabacterales bacterium (assembly GCA_035333525.1). Taxonomy (GTDB): domain Bacteria; phylum Patescibacteriota; class Gracilibacteria; order Absconditabacterales; family Absconditicoccaceae; genus CALMFT01. The sequence continues at coordinate 12,632 of DAOQQF010000024.1, forward strand.
ACACCTGCAATCATGTTTCATAATACCTCTTTGAAAGCAAATCAAACGCCAAATGAAATACCTCATAAGATTACGCCTACATCAAAACCAACAATTTGAAATGCTACAAAAACAGCTATAATAAGTAAAATATAAAAGACAACATCATAGATAAGCTGACCAACAGTCTCTTGTTTATTGAGATCAGAACTATTAGCGTGTTGATAAAATTTTTTGGATGCTCGGTTTGCAATCCACTTGGAGATAAGATATAATACAAAAAATGCCACGATAGCAAGTCAGACTTTCCATATATAAGAAACGTAATCAGCATTGATAATCTGATAGAGTAGACTTGGTTCTCAAGCATCTTGTCATGGGATAAGAGATGTTGTTTTGGAGTTAGAACCAAGAGATCATGGATTGGTGGTTGTTTTATTCATAACTCAACTATACTCAAGAGCTATTCTTTTGTCAATTTTTTATTACTTTTTTGTCAATTGTTTTTTATTTGCATTTGAACCAAAAGTGGTTATAATCAAACAATCACTTTTATTCTTTAATCTCTTATTTTATGAAATCATTATTCAAACATCATTTCAATCATCTTTCAAAAACCATGAAAAAAGGATTTACGTTGATTGAAATCTTGATCGTTATTGCAATTATTGGTATTTTGACAGTAGCATTACTTCCTAGAATTCAAGGAGCACAAGCAAGTGCAAGAAATACTGCTCGTAAAGCCGATCTAAATCAAGTAGCAACTGCATTGGCAGCATACAATGGTGACTTTGGTAAATACCCAGAAACACTAACTGAACTGGAAGGATGAAATTGATATCTCAAGTCAGTACCTAAAGATCCAGCCAACAAAAGTGTTTGTTGAGATACTAATGGAGCAGGTGGATACTATTATGCAAGAAAAGGAGATGGATATGTATTGGCTGCATATATGGAGAAACAACCATGAAATCCTAATGTAAACTATGAAGGTGATTGTGGCGAATCTATGGCGCCATCTGAAAATAAAGTTACTACTCGATCAGATAAAGCAAAGTATGTAGTCAAAGTTGATAATTAAAACTTGATCTATTAATCATCAAAAAAATCTCTTGCAAAATAAATTTTTTTCATTAATATAGCACCAGAATTATTTAGGTGCTATTTTTTTATATATTTAATTAGTATATGAATAAATATAAGCAACACCAGTTTATTCTTTATGATTGATGATGAGATTTTGATATTGATGAATACTTAGATACACTTACTAATCTACAATATGATAGTTATATTGAATATGCTTTGATGTGTGGTAAATCATCGTATGATCGATCATACCAAAAAAGAGTAGTAGATCAAATAAAAAAAAGAGAGGAATTATTTGACACCATATTGAAATGAAATAGTTATGCTTTATTATTGGAATCAAAATACAAAAAATGAGTCTGATTTTGGAGAGGAAGATATATGGATAATGAATGTTTTGAGAGTTGTTTTGTATATGTAGATCCTGCTTGGAGAGGTAATTGACATTGAAAATTACTCAAGGAGCATCAGATATTATATGCTAAAGAACTTTGATACAAATATATTGAGTCTACTACTATTCACTCAAATTATATTGCACAAGCATTATTACAAACCACAGGACATTCTCTAAAACCTAGTTTGTTTGATGAGATATCAGCGAGAAAAAAGTTATAGATATTTAGGTGTAATCAGTATATCTTTTATTTTATTTTTATATTATACGTATTATGGCAACAATTATCGGAATTGATTTATGAACTACCAACAGTTGTGCGGCATATATGCTCAATGATAGAGCAGAGGTTATCCCCAACAGTGATGGTATGAGAACCACTCCTTCGGTGGTATATATCAAGGGTAGTGAACTCTTGGTGGGAACGGCAGCCAAAAGAAAGGCTATCTTGGAACCAAAAAATGTTGTATTTGAGGTAAAGAGATTTATCTGAAGAAAGTATAGTGAACTATCGGAAGATGATAAAAAGGTTCCTTATACCATAAAAGCAGGATCTGACGGCGGAGTATTGATTGTTATTGATGACAAAGAATATAAACCTGAACAAATTTCAGCGTTTATCCTCAAGAAGATCAAGGAAGATTGTGAAAAGTTTTTGGGTCAAACAATTACTCAAGCAGTTATCACCGTGCCTGCATACTTCAATGATAGTCAGAGGAATGCAACAAAAGGAGCATGAGAGATAGCCTGACTCAAGGTAGAGAGAGTGATCAATGAACCTACGGCAGCAGCGTTTTCATACGGAGTAGATAAGTCAATGAGTCACAAAGTATGTGTCTTTGATCTATGAGGTGGAACGTTTGATGTTACAATTATGGATATTGATACTGGAGAAGATGGCAAGACTTTTGAAGTAAAATCAACGGCAGGTGATACTCATTTATGAGGTGCTGACTTTGATCAGAGAATTATTAGATGGCTTGCTGATCAGTTCAAAGCAAAGGAAGGAGTAGATCTTACCTCCAATCCTATGGCTATGCAAAGACTCAAAGATGAGGCTGAAAATGCAAAAAAACAACTTTCAAGTTCTGACAGTGTGGATATTAATATACCATTTATTACTACTGTAGAGTGAACCCCTAAGCATATCCAAGAAACGCTTACCAGGTCTGCATTTGAACGTTTGATTTCAGATTTACTCGAAAGATGTGTAAGACCAGTAAAATCATGTATCAATGATAGTGGTCTTAAAACGAGTGAAATTGATGAGATTGTGTTGGTATGAGGATCGACAAGAGTTCAAAGTGTTATCAAATTGGTCAAGGATAACTTTGGTAAAGAACCTAAAGCGACAGTTAATCCTGATGAAGCGGTAGCACTTGGTGCCGCGATCCAATGATGAATATTGGGTGGTAATTCTTCTGTTCAGGATATCTTGTTGATGGATGTTACTCCACTTTCATTATGAGTTGAGGTAGAATGATGATTGACACATGTTATGATAAGCAGAAACACTACTATCCCTGTTAAGAAATCAAATATTTATACCACAGCAGTTGATAATCAACCAGCTGTTACGATCCATGTCACACAAGGTGAAAGACCGATGGCTGCTGATAATAAATCACTATGAATGTTTAACTTGGAAGGTATACCACCTATGAGAAGATGACAAGCTCAGATTGAAGTAACCTTTGATATTGATGCAAATGGTATTCTTCATGTGACTGCACTTGAAAAAACAACTTGAAAAGAACAAAAGATTACCGTTCAATGAGCGACCTGACTTTCTGATGATGATATTAAAAAAGCTCAAGAAGATGCAGAAAAATTTGCAGAAGATGATAAAAGAAGACAAGAGCTTGCCGAATCAAGGAATAAATTTGATCAAGTTCTCTATCAACTTGAGTCTATGCTTGAAGAAAATAAAGATAAAATACCTGAAGAAGAAAAAACAAAAATTGCAAGCATGATCTCATCATGACAAGATCTTAAAAAAGATGGTGCTACCACCAAGGAGCAGTTTGATGCAAAATTTGAAGAGTATCAAAAAGAAATAATGGCTATGTACCAAAAATTCCAAGCTACTAATACTGCACCTGGAACATGAGCAAATCCTGATGATATCTTGGATGCTTCAGCTACCAATTGAGATAACCCAGTTGAAGGTAAGGTTATTGATGCGTAAAACTCACTACTACTGACTTATTTATAGTAATTATAAAACCTCCCTATGGGAGGTTTTATAATTACTAGAGTACATCATTCATACCAATTAAGGAAGCTGGGAAAAAACTCTTAATTCATGAAAAACCACCTATAATATCAAATCTTTTAGTCTTGTAAAATCCGCATATGACGAGCTTCCCGAGGATATTTATCCCGAGACTTCGGGACCTCTTTCATGTCGTAATCATAAAACTTCGTTTTATATTACTTATTTCCCAAGATTCCTTAA
>DAOQQF010000025.1:0-15110 GCA_035333525.1 Candidatus Absconditabacterales bacterium
TTTCTTATATTCTGTTTAATATACGATTATATCCTTGAGGAGGTTGGATAAATTTTCCTTGATATCATACTAGAAAATAGTATAAAAAAAATAAGTATTACTCATAACTTTTACTCAATTTTATGAGAACATCTTGTAGTATGTCACTATTCAATAAAATAAACAAACGATTTAAACAGGAACAAAGAAAGGAGGATAGCAATATACATAACTCCACTTTTTCTCATATCAAAGTTCCCCATAACTTGAAATTTTTGACTCCAGAAATTGCACAAACATTATTAGATCAACATGCTTTCAACGATCATGATTATAATGGTCAAATAAATCACGTGAATAATGGAATTAATATCTTATTGAAAGAGTTTATAACAAAACAACATAATCAACAATTTTTAGATTATTTTAGTAAAGAAAAGGAGGCTATATTTCATATACTATCCCAATTACAATCAAACCAGATTGGTTGATGATTTACCGTCGATAATGAGTCTATAAAAACATATCAAGAAAAAATCACTATACTCAGAAATCAAAATAAAAACAATAATAAGATTAAGCAAAAAGGTGTTCGAAAAAATCTAGATGGAGCATTTTTACCAGTTGTTTATCATGTAGAAAAAGTACATAATAATAGAGATTATCTGCAATTACTATGAAAGATTATAGTATTTTTAGATAATATATGAATAAAAGTTAAAACTACATTTTTAGGGAATATTTTATATACAGCATGAACATTATGAACAACCAATATGTGAATACTCATGGGTCCCAATATAGCAGATAGGTGATGGGTAATATTATTTATTGATAGTGATAAATTACTAAACACACCATCAGATAAAGATCCTCATATGGATTCATATATCTATAGTATAAAGCGAGAATGGGAAAAAGAAGAATATGCATCAATACTGTCTATTATGCAGCATCTCAGGCCCTGAGAAACGCTTGATGAGATATTTACCAATCCACCAAGAGATCTAAGAGATCTTCTCTTATAGTTACTCAACCTTTAACTTAACACTTTGACTCACAGGAGGATGATCAGCAAACTCTACGGTTGCAAATATTTCATAAATACCTGAATCATTATATCTCATTGATGTTTCAACAAACTCTCTACCCTGCCCTTGGAGTTTTTTCCCATTTCCAAAGTCTCGAGTAACGCCCGTGACTTTACCATCAGCTTGAATAGAAAGTTCAACTAAGTCACCAGGTTTAGCTACTTGTGCTGGATGCGAAGGTATTAAAATATCAAATGTTTTGATCTGTCTTTTTACAATAATCTTTTCAGAAAAAACAATAGTTTGAGTAAGTCATTTTCTGGTTTTAATCGTTACTTTAGGTTGAAATTCTCCATTTTCAGTAACGGGATCAAACTTATATGTGTGAGCAATTTTACCTACTGAGGTATTTTTTCTTACCTCGCCATCTCCAAACTCTCGCGTAAAATATACAACTTCATCAGTAGGATCATTGAGTTTTGTGATACTAGCATCAAGTTCTACAATAAGCGGATCAAATCACACAGTCTTGCTTGCGATAAGTTTACCAATTAAGTTCTTTCTTTCTATAATAATAGTATACTCTTTTTGAGCAGATTTTCACTTGGAGTCTTGAGCTACTAGTCTAATTGTTTTTGGTTCAATCGAGTCTATCTTAAGAACATACTCTCTCGTTTTAGTGGGATTTTTGAGGATATTGTTTTCAAATAACGATATCTGAGGAGAGTCAATATCAGGAACTAACTTATCAATGGTGAGTTTAACTGTCGAAGGAATGTCTGACAAAATAATAGAATCTGCTTCAATTCTAGATTCTCATGTCGTAGTCAGAACACGATAAGAGGTATCATTTGGTCAAATCACACTAATTGTATTAATAAAACTATAAGAATTAAAACCTATATCCAATAAAGCAGGCGCCTCACACGATCATCTTTTGGATTCAGTAGTAGTAAAATATCCTCTGACTCTATATGATTTACCATTTGGGAAGGTATAATTAAATTTGAATTTATCCGACTTCATAGTATTTATAATCTCATCAGTCTGATTATCAATAATATCAATACTATACTCTGCAATATCAGTTCATAGATCGTCTACCTGAACAGCAAGCTCATACTGATTTTCTCAAATCCTGTTTGTTTGTAAATTACATAGGGGAACATCACCAGCATTAACACGAAATCTTGTTAAATACCAGATTTGTTGTCCATTAGGCAACGTATAAGGGAGTGAAAAATATGAGTTATAGAGTTTTGGTTGATCAAAGTAATACGTATAACTTACTCTATTTTGTTTATCTATACTACCATTCCCATCCAAATCCCATGCAACCTGGATAGTCGGAATATTAAGATCGGTAAAAATCTTTTGAGCATCAACCAGTAACTTAGTAGGCGCAGTTCATAAAATGATCTCATTTTTATTATCATTGAGTTTTCGAGGTATTCACTCTACAGAAAAATCAAAATCAGTGGGTATATCAATTGTTGCAGCAGTATCGATGACCTTAGTAACTTCAGTAGCTTGTTGTGGATCAAAATAAGTATACAAAATTTTGACAATATATTGACCTTTTTTAAGATATAAACATGATCAGTTAAAAAACAATGTTTGAATATTGATCTGTGTTGGATCATTACTAATAATCTGACCGTTACCACAATCCAACTGAATTTTAGTTAACTGAAGATTAAGAATGCCAAAACTATCAGCTATAGTTCTATTGATCTGCATATCCATATATGTTGGCGCTACCAATGGTGGCATACCAGGTGTATCAATATACATTCTTGAATAATTCAAACTTGGTTCTCCATCTTCAAACTTTCTGAGTTGAACATAAGGTAAAATCAAGTCATTGGTATTAAATATTTGATCTTCACTAATAGCATTAATTTTATTATAACTCAAAAATCAAAGTCCAATTGAACCAAATACCAAAAGAACTCACACAATAAGTCCTATAATATATCTAAGCTTACTTCCCTCTTTAACAGTAAAAAGTCTATAAGCGTTGAGCGCACCAAACGCAAATCAACTAAAAAATAATAATCCAAAAAAAACAACTGCAAATATCAACAATACAGATTTTACAGTACTAATATCTAATCCCAAATTTGCCAATGAATCAGGATTAGAAATAGCAATATATAATCAAACAATAACTAATAATAAAAATAATCAGAAAAAAATACCACACCCTACTGCAAACGTTTTGAACGATATTCTGCTTCCTTGTTTTGCTACTATCTGAGGAGTTGCGACTGGTTGAACAGAAGCAGGAGTTCATGATGATTGAGCAGATCCAGATTGTATAGAAGAATTTCAAGTTTGTATTGATAGAGTTTGACTTGGTGTTTTAGAGGAAGCTTGTAATTTAGTATTGCTATCTTGTGTTAATGTATCTATAGAAACCTGACCGGGTCAAGAAGGAATCGGCGTAGTGGTCGAAGACTTAGAGTTCTTGGGATTAAAAAAAGGATCCACTGAGGTATTGGTTTGATTGGTAGCTACAGCCATGGGTAAAAAAAACTAAGATAAACAATAAGATAAAAATATCTTACCTTGTAAGTATAATAAAAAGTTATCCAAAAGTCAAAAAATATGCCTAACAGCTATTTGATAAAAAAAGAGATGAAATTAGATATGAAAAAATTATATTCGGAAAATAATAAAATAGCTGATTACTATTTACACCTCTTGAGGCACATACATGAAGGAATATAGTTGGAATAGTAATCTTGAAAATTTTGATGCTGATTCTTGTGTAGAATTATGGGCTTTATCACATAGACAGAATACAAATATGAGTCTCTATCAGATAAAAAATTATTCAACATTACAGTGATCTACTCTATACATAGGAGCAGATACAAGATGACATATGACAACACTTTGAATACAAACACGTACAGAAACCAATCACAACCATAATTATTGTTGAACTCTGAGTATTATTGATTATATGAGCATAACTAACAATCTTCCAAGTATCATCGATCATTTCAAAATAACACTCTTAAAAGGATCATTAACTATGGAATGAATAAAATCTATACATTGAAGTGAAGTAAGAAAGGAGGAATTAATAAGCATTTGTAATCCTTGTGACAAGATTCAAAGTACTATTCTCATAATAGACTGTAAGATACTATGAGTATTGATTTCTAAAAATAATATGTGGTTTGCTACGTGATCAATTATTAATCAAATTCTACCACTATTTAAAAAACCGCCACATATGAGATCAAAATAGACATTAAGGAAGCTGGGGAAAAACTCTTACTTAATGAAAAACTACCTATAATATTAAACCCCTTGATCTTGTATTATCCATATTCGACGAGCTTCCTGAGGATATGTATCCCGAGAGTTCGGGAACTCTTCCATGTCGTAATCACAACACTTCGTTTTATGTTATACCGATTGTATAACAAACGCGAACTACCCATATTCTTGATTCCCAATAGTTCGCTAGTTATATCATCGGTATTTACCAAAATAATAATTCTCTTTTGATACGTAATTGGTATTACTTATTTCCCAAGGTTCCTTATTTCAAATAAAACTCTCTGAGTAGTTTATAATTTTACATCATACCCACCTTTCTATGCAAACTCTTATCTCCACTATCAACTCAAACCTAGTTGGTCAATCCATAACAGTTATGTGATGGATTCAAAACATTAGATCAAGCGGTAAATTATGTTTTATCGAACTACGTGATGGTTCTGGTTATATGCAATGCGTTAGTGAGATCAATACGCTTAGCGAAACTCTCTTCAAAGAGTTGGAATCATGTGGCATTGAGACATCATTATCGCTAACTGGCATCGTATCAAAACACCCAAAAAAAGATGAGTACGAGTTACAGGTTTCAGCGTATCATATAATCTGTAAAACTAACGACTATCCGCTCGGTACCAAGGATGATCATGGTCCAGAATTTTTGTTTGATAATAGACATCTCTATCTTAGATCAAAATCACAAAGAGCAATTCAACGTGTTCGTGATACTATTATCCACGCTACATACGATTGGATGCGTAACAATGGGTTTACAAAAATCGATGCTCCAATCTTTACACCCAATGCTTGTGAAGGCACGACTGAACTATATAGTGTCGAACATGTTAATGGTGAAATTATGTATCTCACTCAATCAGGTCAACTCTATATCGAAGCAGCAATGTATGGCGTTGGTCGTGTATTTGATTTTGGACCAGTTTTCCGTGCTGAGCAAAGCAAGACTCGTCGTCACCTCAATGAGTTTTGGATGATGGATGCAGAAATACCTTTTATCCAACAAGAGGAAAATATGCAAATCCAAGAAGATCTTCTTAAATACATTATCTGAAAAGTATTGGAGATAAACTGAAAAGAATTAGCACTGCTTGATAGGGATACGAAACCATTAGAAAACATAATAACTATACCTTGGAAGAGAATGACTCATCGTGAATTTGTGGATGATCTTATTACCAAGGGATTTGATGTTAAGCAAGGTGACGATATCGGATCTGACATTGAAATGCAATACATGAGTATGGTTGATACCCCTATTTTCTTGACTCACTTCCCCCTATGAATCAAAGCGTTTTATACCAAGGAAGACCCAGCTATGCCAGGTTATGCACTGTGTTCAGACCTATTAGCTCCAGAGTGATGTGGAGAGGTTATTGGAAGTAGCACAAGGGATGACAACTACGACGTTCTACTCAAAAAAATCAAAGACCATGGATTGGATCCAGCTATCTTTGATTGGTATTTAGACTTGAGAAAATATGGCTCAGTTCCACATGCAGGATTTGGGTATGGACTTGAAAGATTGGTAAGACGATTTTGTTGATTACATCATATCCGTGAAACAATCCCCTTTCCAAGATATGCAAATAGAATCAGACCATAGGAAATAAATTCAAAGTAGCACGTGTTACTTATTACCTACTTATTACCTATTACTTCATTGAATATAGTAATAAGATTAGGATGATTCAATTCAATTTCTTTTCCTATTTTACCAATAGTGCATGGAAAACAATCTTTCAAATACTCAAAAAGTTCTCTTTGAATAGAAGAAAAATATTCTTGTTGATTAGCAATATCAAATGATTTCAATACCGTAAGATACTTCACAGCCTTATTTTGAATTACCTCTCTATCCTCATCATTATCTTCATTAAATGATTCTAATGATAAGACAAATGACTCAAACATATCTCTATATTGATTGGATAACTCTTTGAAATCAAATGAATAGTTTTGCATTACTTCAAGCTCATCAATAAATTCTCTAATATGTTTTAGCTTATCTGTGCTTTTTAGTTCATCATAAGCAATATCTAATATATTACCTATATCATTACTATTACCGTTCCTGATAGTCTCTAAAAATTCTTCCTTATTGCTTTTATAAAGAGTAAATAAATCTCTACATGCAAGAGCTATTCATTCTATATTTAATCAATCCAAAAGGTGATAATATGTAGAAGTATCAATAATATCACTATCTTTGATATCTGCATCACCAGCACCAGATCATACCCCAATAAATGTTTCATCTTTTGGATAAAAATCAATATGGTTCTCCCAAAAAATGATTGTTCCTTCTTCTATATTTTTTTTATCATCTTCTATATGTTTTTTATCAATCATTGTATATAAATTAAAATAAAAATAAAATACGAAAAAACTACAATTAAAATAATATTTACGATATAAAAGTCAATAGAAAATATTAATTATAATATTCCTTGAAATTGATCAGAATTTTATGATACTAAAGGGCACCAATTATGATAAATAGTGAGTTTTATTTCTTCTATTATTCGTATGTTTTCTCCTGATTTCTTATACAATCAACTCTCTACGTATCATCCCCATCAACCAGAGTTTCATCAAGCTGTGCGTGAGTTTATAGAATCAATTACTGACCTTATATCAGATTATCCTCAATACAATAATCATAATCTCCTTGCTAGACTCATAGAACCAGAGAGGGTTATTATGTTTCGCGTGCCGCGAGTCGATGATGGTGGTCAAGTTCAAGTGAATAGAGGGTATAGAGTACAATTTAATTCAGCGATAGGTCCATATAAAGGAGGATTAAGATTTCATCCAACAGTAAATCTCAGTATACTTAAATTTTTGGGATTTGAACAGATCTTCAAAAATAGTCTGACGGGGCTTCCTATGGGAGGAGGTAAATGATGAGCAGACTTTGATCCAAAATGAAAATCAGATAGCGAGATAATGAGATTTTGTCAATCATTTATGAGCGAACTGCAAAGACATATCTGAGCAAATACTGATGTTCCAGCTGGTGATATTGGGGTAGGATGAAGGGAGATCTGATATTTGAGTGGTATGTATAAAAAACTCAATAATACATGGGATGGAACAATGACGGGAAAATGACTCAGTTATGGAGGTTCTCTCATCAGACCTGAAGCAACATGATACGGATTGGTATATTTTATTCAAGAGATGCTTAACCGTCAAGGAGAGTGACTCAACAATAAAACAGTTATTGTGTCATGATCATGAAATGTAGCTCAATATGCTATTGAAAAATGTCTCCACTTGGGAGCAAAAGTTATATCAGCTTCAGATAGTGATGGAACTGTATGGATCAAAGATGGTTGGAACCAAGAATCATTGGGTGCTCTCAAACAATGGAAAAATGAAACAAGATGACGTCTTAGTGAGTTTGTGACCACGTATGAAGGTAAACGATCAATGGAGTTTCAAAATAGTATGAAGCCATGGTCTATACCTGCACATATAGGACTACCTTGTGCAACTCAAAATGAACTTGATGAAAAAGATGCACAACAACTTATTCATAATAGAGTTCAACTTGTAGCTGAAGGAGCAAATATGCCTACCACACTACAAGCAACAACATTACTTCAAAAACATGGTATACTCTTTGCTCCATGAAAAGCATCAAATGCTTGATGAGTCGCAACATCTGGTTTGGAGATGTCACAAAATAGTTTAAGAATAAATTGGACCAGAGATGAAGTAGATCATAAACTTCAAACAATTATGAAAAGTATTCATGCTCAAACCATAACATACGGTATATGAGATAATCAGACTATAGATTATGTAAAATGAGCAAATAGAGCAGGTTTTATAAAAGTTGCAGATGCTATGTTGGCTCAAGGCATCGTCTAGTTTTTGATAAAAAATACTCTTTGTAAAGTTAAACTGACTTATATAAGATAGTAAATTTGTATTTTAATGCAACGATCTATATGATCAAGATAGTATTTTTTTTACTATCTTGGTTATGAAACACTCTCTTATTACATTACTTATTATTATTGGTACTATTTTGAATACAGGGTTTACTCCTTTGGTGATGGCAAACTCTCGCAATGTAATAAGTACTCAATACTCTCCCAATGAAATCAACACACTGTATGATAAAATTCAACAAGACAGTGATTTTCAGCAAAAACTCAAACAGTTTCAAGAACAAGAACTTGCAACAATAGCATCTCAAACATCGCTCAATGAGTCAAATATTAAAGAACGTCAACAAGAAATTAGCTCTATCTATGGAGAACTTGAGGAGATACAGTCTCAGTTTGATACCATCTCAAAACAAAAAAAATTTATTGATAATAAAATTAGTGAAACAAAACAATCAGTGCAATTAATTATTAATCAGGCGCTCAAAACTCAAGCCGAAGCAGATCATACACTCAAACAAATTATAACATACACCAATCAAATTAGCTCACTTAAACAAGCTATTGATCAAACTAATAACGATAAACAAAGAGCAAGAGTAATGGCTTCAAAATTTTTGGATATCTTATACAGAATGACAAATGAACTCTATACTGCAAGTAGTGAAATTGATGACGTCAAACTCTTTTTACAATCAGAAAATATTTCATTTGAACTCAATAATACCGATCTTCTCCAAATGGTATCATTAAGATATGAACAACTTATCAGATATATCGACCTAAAACAACAAGAACTCAAAGTATCTATGAGTAAACTTGAAGAGTCCCAACTCAAATATCAAACTAAACTCAATGAGTATCGCAAAAAACTATGAGTACTTAATCAACAAAAGGAGTATCTTATGGAATATATCAAAGTATATAATACTAGTAAAGATGGTTTAATGGTTAAAGAAGATGATTTAAGTAAATCAAAACAAGAATTACTCGATAGTCTGAAAAAAAAAATTGCAGATAGTATGACATTTATAGCTCAAAATAACTTCATCAAGGAACAAATTCACAACAAAGAAACGCGTGAAGACAATGAACAATTTTTTGGTTGGCCGATATATCCAGTTGAGTCTATTCAGTGAGGATACAATAGTGTGGAATATATTAAAAAATATGGAGATACCAATATCGGTATTGATCTCATCATACCTCAAGGTAGTGAAGTGTATGCCCCTAGTGATGGTTATATCTATGAGGTTAATCAGCCACAAGGTGTATCGCTTGGTTATCTGATTATCATTCATAACTACTGATATGTAAGTCTACTAACCACCTTCAATACTATTATCGTAGAAAAGGGTCAATACGTTACAAGAGGACAATTATTGGGGATAAGCTGAGGTGAACCATGAACCAAGGGAGCATGATTTGGAAGCATATGACCAAGGATACATCGAGAATTATTCAAAGATGCCGTCCCTGTATCAGTATTTGAGCATACTGATTTAAGTTCCGTTAAACAATCATCAACACTTCCAACTCAGTTTGAAATCAAGGTTCTCAAGGATAAACTAGCAAGGAAAATAGACTTGTCAAGTGTTTCTTATATACAATGAACAACCTTGGAAGACAGAATCAAAAACTACATCAACAAGTATGGAAATGCCCCTTTTGATAGTTATATATTACGACAGCAAGCATCCGCTGGACACAAAGTACCACTTGAGTTCGGAGTATGTATTGCAGTGGCTGAAACATCATTTGGAAGAGCATTTGCAAGTCGTCGAAATGTCTGAAATGTAGGAAACAATGATAGAGGAGATAGAATCGATTTTTCATCACCTGTAGAAGGAGCTAGTACCATCTATTATGCACTTGAAAACAAATACCTCGGTGGATATGCAACCTTGGATAAGTTATCATGATATGGTAATACCTTCTGAGCTATCTATGCCTCGTCTCCTATCAATCGACAAACCAATATTGCTAAGTGTCTCACTGAGATTCATGGATATTGGATTCCTGATGATCGACCAGTCAGATTATATCAAGCAAACTAGTTATTGACTGTTTTGATGAGCATCAATCAATTCAAATCATCGAGCTGATCGTTTTTATGATCGTTTTTCAAACATCTCTGTTTGCATTTTCCTTTCATCAGACTATCCAAAATTCTGATGCTTTTTGTGTTTATCCTCTGAATCCGAGGTGATCGACGAACTATCAATAAGGCGTGGGGACAAAATAATCTACCTCCGGATTTAGTTCTAACTATTGAAAATGGAGTAATTTGAAATGAGATTAATCAATATCCAAGTATTGAATGGACGATGAAAATAGAAAATAAATGATGAATTGTTGATAATAAAAAATTAACGTTTATAGGTTCTTTTATGTGACGAGACCTTATAGATAAAAATATTACTTGGAACAATAAGTCATGAACTACAGGGTCTATTTGTCCTGATGGAGTATTTAAGTCATGATCTATTGATTTTATTGGAAATTTTACATTTAATACTTGATGATCATTTTGTATATATAAAATAGAACCACAACTAAAATGATCAAAAGTAAGTAATCAAACATGATATCGGGACTGAACTATTGGTCCAGCACCAGGAGAAATAAACACATCAAATAACTACTCCAAATGAGTATTTGAATTTACTCCAATAATAAATCCAAGTATTGAAAAAAAAATATGATATGGTGCTAATTGTGAAAATCCTCCTGTTGCATGATTTAAAGTAGGTGATACGCTTTGTTATAAATTCACACTTACTAATCAAAATGCAAACTATCATCGACCAGTTAATGGATCAAGTCTTTTGTTTTTTGATCGACTACCAGATTGAATCAATTTTCTTTTCAATTGCACGTTACCAGCATGATGTATCATTAATCAAGTAAATGGCATGAGTACAATTACTCTAACAAATAATAAACTTTATCCTGGTTGATCTACTCTCTCTGTTATTATTAAATGAATAATTAATCAAACATTTATTGACTACTATACGAATCAAGTACCTACTCATGAATTTGAAAATAAGAGTTGCATAACACCCAATGAGTTTGATCCTCCACCATTATGTAGTAGTATTAAATGATTAGTAGAGACTTATCCTGATCTTTATCTTAATCTCCAAAGAAATGGATGAAAACCACTTTCAGATTATAACATATGAGATACACTGACCTATCAGTTAGCATTATGAAATTCCTGATATTATAAAACACAATGAGGGATAGTAACGATCAAACTTGATATGCCGTGACTCAAAAACATTTCAGTTAGTGCTCCTTGATTCAATTGTCCTACCATAAGTGCGTATTGATGAACAATAACAACATTTGAACCAAAAACCGATTGCATCTATACTGTAACAGCTATTATTGATAAGCCATGATCTATAGGTATTTCATGATCCATAACTATGATCAATAATGGTAATGAATTAATAAAAACACTAGGCAACAATAAATGAAGTATATTAGAAGTATTTTCTATAATCTGATCGCTTACGGCAACATCTACTATAGGTACGTTTGTAGACAATGTTTTTCAAGAAAAAAATAATGAGTTTGTAGTTAATGATGATATTGTTTACAAAGTACAATTACTCAATACCTATAATGCTCCTATTAGCTCATTATTATTTATCAATACATCACCTATATGATTACCACTCACCTATGATTGAGCATGAACTATAGCTATCAATGGTAACAATTACTCACTCACCAGTATTAGTATACCTCCACGCAATGGTGTTTTTATCTACTATCTCAAAGCAAAAGCAAATCAATCATTTATCAATACCTATTATAAAGATCCATTCACCTTTAGTAATACCATTGAGGTCGACTCACCCTTTGATAATTCTATTAGTATAACAGCAGCAGAATGATCATTAAAAAAACTTGCAGATCTTCATACATCAGTATCAGCACAGTATGGATGAACAAATGGATTTTACAATGGTAATCTGTTGGATGAACTTACTTTTTTGGTAACAATCAAAAATCAATGACTTAACGATGCTATCAATGTTCAATTATCATGAACATTAAGTCCTAGTCTATTTTATCCCTGAGGATATGATACTCCTAGAATAGATTTTCTCAATAGATCAAGCGCAGATGTAGATTGTAATTATACTACACAGAAATTTTGATCAGCTACTCGATGACCCTATCAAGTCTGATCTCTCAAGCCATGAGAACGATGTATCTACAAAGTTACTACTACAATTGTATGATATAATACCCTATCACTGTCAGCAACATCCTATGAGGAACCCTTGACCAACGAAATTTCATCCCTCATGGAAAACAACACACATTCTGCCTCTCTGACATTTTTAGCACCAACATGACCAGGTGATGATTTTTCAATAAATAAACAAATAGGAGCAACTATAAATGGACCACGACTAGATACTATAGTCTTTAAACCATGAGATAAACTCTATTGGAAGATTACAATCCAAAATAGATCAAACAATACTTATCAACCAAAGACCTTAAAAATTGAAGATTGGATTAAGCCACCATTCTTATTATGAAAACTTAACATTGAAAGTATAACTCAATGATTTGACTTTGATCGTTTCGATAATAGTAATCTATGAATAAAAAAAATTATTAATAAAACCGATATCAAACCAGGTGATGTCATAGACATCATATTATCATCTCCAACACCCAAAGAGTGAGACAGTAATTTTAATGATATTATTAATAATAAAATGGAGATCAATAATTCTCTCAATATTTGCAATAACGATCCTAATAATAATTGTCCATGAAATAAACAATATCCTACAACATGAAAGATGGATTTCGCCTGAGTGGCAATTGGTAAAAAGCCTACTATAGAAGTTTTTTGAATAGATGACATAATCACATATGATATTACTATACAAAAAATCTGAAACTGAACAATGCCTACTGAGATAATTATTGAAGATAGTATTGTTAAAAATAGTGATTATATACAACATGTTGAATGATTGATAGTTTTACCACAAACTCAAAAAATTGCAGAATGTGGTCAGATTATAACAGATGCATGAACCTTAAAACGAAAGATTTCATCATTTGATCCAACTATAGACTCAAAAAAAATCTGTCGTTATCAATTAAAATTCAAAGTCATAAAAAATCCAGATACTTGGTCACCTACTATAGAAATTATCAATAATCTAAATGCTACCATTAATAATGAAACAAAACCCAAGGCGACTAGTAAGATTAATGTGATTCGTCATGAAACTACGATCTCCAAAAGCATATTAAATACAACAAATACCTCCAAGTGAAATCGTTTTGCACTATGAGAAGAGATCAAGTATGAAATATGTGTAAATGATACGAGATCATTATTCGATGTAAGCGATTCTAAACCCTTATTTCCCAGTATTTTTGATCACTATCCCTCTTTATCTACAAAAACACCATGAACAAAAATATCAGATATAGATAGCAGCATAAAAGGTAGTATACTCTATAAACTACTACCTGCCACACAACCATCGTATAATATAGATCCTAATAATACTCAAACTGAAAAAGCGAATCTGTGTATAACTATTGATGATACTGTTACCGAATCTATCAAGAACTCTCTTACGTTGAATACAAATACAAAACAACGAGAGTTTATCAACTATGCATGTTTAAATAATAAACCAACACCTGATCCTGCGCCAGTATGTGCTAGCGTTATAGGTATTTTTGAAGAACCAACATCGTGGGAGGTCTCCAAAGGCATTGTTCAATGAAATAATCATATATTTCATAAGTGAGACACCATAACATACAAATTCAGTATCAAAAGTACTATGAAGATTTTACCTCTTACCTGAGTAACATTTATTGATATTTTTGATAATTTTATAGAATCAAATGCTCCAGAACTCAAGGATGTAATAGATCTATCATCAGTAATCATTACAACATCTGCTAACCAATCACAAAATTGTTGAAAGAGTGAAACAAAACGGGATGAAGCAAGTAGAACGCTTACTTGAATAATAAAAGATATGAGTCTTGAATGAGGTAAAACATGCGACTATGAAGTGAGTTTCATAGTAAAAGACACTCTACCAAACGGTAGACGAACACTTCGAAATACCATTTACAAACTCAGTGGAGATAATCAAAGATACGAGGGTAATAAACAAACAGCGGTGTTTGAAAAGCTTGGAACAGGATCAATAGAGATAACCAAACAAATCTGAGCTGGGACAGGGAGCAACTTTATACCATGAGATAATGGATGAATATACAAAGAGTTCAACATGGGTGATACACTGGTATGGAAGATCACGATCAGAAATAATGGAAAAAGTACACTAAAATCACCTATCTATCTACAGGATATAGTTCAACCTCCTTTAATATGAAACAATATTTTCATCTATGATCCTAGTGGCGAATTGAAACAATTATCCCCTCCAAATAAACGAGAACTCGAGCAAAGCCTCGCTCCAAATGAAGAGTATACCTTTTATATTATCCTCAAGGTACCAGATGATGAATGAGATCAGATTATCCAAGATCTTTTAAGAAATAATAATAATACGACTACTGATCATATCGAGTTATGGACATGAAATAAAACGATCTATAGTAGCAATACCACAACTGGTAAACTTGATTTGGTGAGTTATAGCTTGGATAAAACAGTAATCAGCTGATGCTCAACATCATCAACAAGACCACTAGATTGATATTATACTTCATGAGATATTATCACTTATCTCTTTACTATTAAAGCAGCTGGTGGCACTCTTACTTGAGCAACAATAGTGGATATATTCAAAAACATAACTCCATTAATATCCGAACTACTCGACTATGTTGAATGATTTACGTTGGTTTCGGG
>DAOQQF010000026.1:0-14718 GCA_035333525.1 Candidatus Absconditabacterales bacterium
GAAATATTGAAAATTAGTAAGAGTAGAATCCGTATTTTAAATTTTATTTAGTATACTACTCTAAATGTAGATAGCAAAAAACAGTAAAAAGAAATCGTTCCATTAACTTTTATATTCCGGAGTAGCTCAGTTGGTAGAGCAACTGACTGTTAATCAGTGGGTCGAGGGTTCGAGTCCCTCCCCCGGAACCAAATAAGGAATCTACTTTTTGGAACGATCGCCCTTCTTGTATTTGCCAGCAATTTGCCAGCAAGAAGGGTTTTTTTATATCTCAAAGATAGACAATATTAACAGCTACTTTTCATGATTACACTTATGAATCACCTTCAATATCTAAACTACATCAGTTTCCTAATTGGTACTATGAGTTCACGATAGTTGGAATTACCAATATGGGGGATTTTACTCTGACCGTGTCGTCTT
Source organism: Candidatus Absconditabacterales bacterium (assembly GCA_035333525.1). Classification (GTDB taxonomy): domain Bacteria; phylum Patescibacteriota; class Gracilibacteria; order Absconditabacterales; family Absconditicoccaceae; genus CALMFT01. Next base: position 424 of record DAOQQF010000026.1, read on the forward strand.
CATAATTTCGTCAATGAGTTAATCAAAGAACCAGTTGATAATAAGGTTACTTGACAAGAGATGATCTTACCTTTGGTTGCAAAATTACGATATTGTTCATGATGAGCAATAAATCGATGATGAATATGTTTGGAAATATCAGATGTATTATAGATAATCTGATTATCAGATAATTTATCGTACTCTATTAATCGATGAAAGATAAGTTTATGATCATCAGTAAGCTCCATGCCAGCAAGGGCAAAATAAGTAGAAAGTCACTGATAGTTATGACGAAGATCCTTCAAACAATTAAGGATGTGTTTTTGTTCAATGTGTTCGTTGGCCACATTACTCGCCATGCCCATTCTACCTGTAACCAGGTATTCACCATGTTCATTGAAGGTAACAAGGTCTTTGATAACATAAGGGACAGGAATACGATGGTTAATAGTTACTTGAAGGTACTCAATACCCGGTTTTACCTCACCAAGTGGGATAACGTTCAATGATTGTACATTCAGTGGCTGAGTACTATCGATTGTAGAATAATCAATGTATCCAAATCGATTACCTCGGATATAAGGCTTCATCCAATGAAACTCCAAATCAGTAAAATTCCTCATCTGAGAGCCAAAAAATCATTCAGTGGCAGTATGATTATTTACTGCATACAATGATTGATGAAGATCGATTGATTCAAGAAGCTTTTTGAAACGTTGTTTATACTCCAAAGGTGGTCATCATCAAATACTAACATAACAAAAATCACGAAGAGTTTTGCGCGCGCACAACGGATCATATTGTATCAAATCATCAAGAAGTTCTAATGGCCAACATGGTACTCCATGACATGAGGTGAGAGTAATTCACTGTTCTTTGATAGTTTGAAGACAGATCTGTTTTTTTTCAGACCAATCACTGATCATAAGTCTATCGGACGAAGGAAATGAAACGCTATTGGAAATCAAATGTGTATAATGACGTATAATTCATGAAATATAACCTTGATATCCATCACATGATGCACTCAAAACTAATGCTTTACCCAATATAATAGGTTTTAATCATATATGAGGTATAATGTGTCATAATATATGCTTCATACCTGGAACCTCTCCTGTATCAAGTGATAACTTGGTAATAGGTATATCTTTTCCCCCAGTATTACCATCACTTGTTCATGAAGTACGACCCATATACAAAGGCTTTTCAATTGTCAGTGTTCCTGTATTGATATAATGAGAAATAGAACTATAATCTGACAATCATAACGTCTCTATACAGTATTGCATACGCTCTTTCATATTACACAATCACTGAAATAGTGTATGATTCCATCCATGCTCACTAAAAAATAAAGAATTATTATGATGATTACTATACTCTTGCAAGAGATTATCTTGCTGAATACCAATATCCTCATCATTAATTGGTGGATGAGACAAAAAACGAGATATAAACATTCAAGCAATCTTTTTCATACACATACTAATAGTTATCTATAAAAATATTTCAATAAAAAAACCCCAAACGGGGTTCAATAAGAAGAAGATTATAACTATGCATCAATACTTTCTTCAATCAATTCATCTTCAACAACTTCTTCTTCCATAGGATTAAAACCATGTACATTATTACCAATAATTTTTTTGATGGGAACGTGAACTTCAGTCATAACTACTTCACCATTTCATCCTGGAATAGGAAGAGGAATGATACGATAAGACGATCCTCCTGGTTGTAATATAGGACCACAAGCACATGAAGCATGAGCTATACCCAATAAAGCAAGCGATCATACTACAACCATACTAGATGCTACCATTCTAAACAATGATGTTTTTTTCATGATAAAAGAATAATATAAAAAATAAATGAAATATAATTCAATATACTAATGATAATGACAATAATTTGAAAATCAAGTAGTTATTACATTCATACCACTCTCCAGACACTTATAAGCACTATTATCATTGACTCAGATTAAAATCTTGTAGAGTCATATGGACGAAAATCTCGATTATATGATTCAAATAATGATTTTTTTGTAGATCATGATGAAATAAATGATCCTTGAAAAAGATTATCCATAAAAACATATTTATCAAATAGTATTGGTGATTGTTTGGTCATTTCTTGTAAAATCTGATTATAGTTTATATACATATGCATTGTTTCAGAAAAATCCTCAAAAGGATCTTTCATTCCATATCATGAAACAAAATCTTTGTATGTAGCTCAAACTAATCTTGTAGATTCATCTGATCGACTCAATTGATAAAAAGATAATGATGGATCATCCAATGAAAACATACGACGATTAAATTCAGTAAATACATCACTTTTGGGCATAGTTGGAGTTCATACAAGAATACTAAGATCTACAAAATGACCTAACTCATGAATAAGTACATTCATAAACTCCTTGTAAGTCCTCATAGCCTTGATGTCCAATGTTAATGTATTGCGAGAACTATATCATCTAGAGGTAGAACTTGATGATTTAATAACAATAGATTCAATGACATGATGTAAATCTATACCAAATGATTCAATTTTCTTGATAGTATACACAAGCAATGTCTGATAGTACAATTTTTTTTTAAGTTCGATAGTTGATAGAGCAAATTCTGTTCTATCACACCAAGATTGATAGGTAATACATAATAAGTTTCGATTTTCTTGTTCTTTTGATAGATGATCAGGGGCCTCATGAATACTATCAATAATAATATCAACCTCCTGTTGGAGATTATCTAAAGTTTCACTCTCTCATGATTGATCAATTATTCAATATCAAGATAGTGGTTGGTGTATAATCATATCATTCCTATGATGAGTATGTTCATCACGGTTATTGTATTTAATCAACCACAAAACACCATATGTAATCAATGCAATAATACAAGCCTTGATAAATAAATTTACAAGAGTTATGCGATGATAGTCTCTGGATTTCATACACTACAACAAAAAAATAAAATACAGATCAAAAAAAATATGAGATGCAAAAAGTATAATCAGATTATCTTTTAATTGCAAATTTTATAATAAAAAATAATACTCTCAAGTAATACTCACATTGTAATGAGAATAATGTCATGAAAAACACCAAAATACCATTTGTTTCCAGACATCAACAACAATTTCAACATAAGTTTCTATCAGAATATCTCTGGTATGGTATATTAGTTGTATTGTTAGGTTTTTTCTTTCTCAATGGGATTATTAATAATGGTATTCGTTTTGTACAGTCATTTGTACGATGAGCGCCTGAGATACATATCGGCAATGAAATAGAACTACAAGGCACATTGGGTAAATGAGATATAAGCTGACTGATGTGATTCAAAGATACTCACGGACGTCAACGATCACTCAAAAGTAATGATATCGATATTACTCACTACTCATGAGAGGTAATCATTCAAGGACTTATTGAATGAACTATGATTGACGGTACCTATATTATCAAGGTAAATACGTTGTACAAAGTTCTCTCAAACAATCAACCTCAACTCATGACACGTTTTTTGGACTTATGAGTCTGACTTCAGATCGATGTTTCATCGGATCCAAATTATTTTATTGATATAGATATACACAATAATATCCTCATAAAAGATATCAGATCATTTCGTCCTGTTATGAAAATACATCCTTTCTTGTGTGATCGAAAACAAGAAGATCTGAACTGTGGACAACTTATTCGAGAATGAGATATGAAAAAAAAATTTGATAATTTCATCTCACTTCAAAGTCTCAAATACTATAAAATTAATCAATGAATATGGTTTGTTGATGACAAACTTGGTAAGTGATATCATCTTACTGTAAGTGATGATCAAACAATGTATGAGTTATCAAAATACATTGGACTCCTTAGCAAGGATCGAGTCAGCAATAAAATATACGATAGACTAAATACACTGTGTTCAAATAATGAGTTCACTATGACTCAATCAGAATCACTTGATCTCAAACAAGCAAATGGGAATCGATTTGCTATCATAAAATGAAAAAGCTCTCAATGAGAGCCTATACAGTGTGAGTTATTTATCGATGATACCAGTAGATCAACAATAACTTTTGAACTGATGAATATTCTTCCGTTGTAAGACAATCTACATAACATAAAACATATTAATTAGCGCAAGCACAACTCACAATACCAAACCAAATACCAATGAAATCGCATAAATATGATTTGATGTGGAGACTGGATCATCCTGTCTAGAAAGCCATATCGATCATACCAAATATCAAATCATCATGCCACACAATATCATATATCCAGGCATCATAATCTTTTGGATAAGCAGAAACTGATCATCATCAAATATCAACTTACCTCTAGCAAAAAACAATCACAACATAATTGTTATAATAAAGAAGATGAACTTCATAACCTCAAAAAAAACAGCCATACGCCAAAAACAATCAAATAAATCAAATAACTACCAATCCAGTATCAATTCTTTTACAAAATACAATCCAATTCTCTTCATTGTATCACGTATCTACGTCATGTCAACTCTTTCAGATTATCTTCAATCATCTCACCCTCAAAATGGACCGGTTTTTATCGATCATTTATTTGACAAAATTAACCATCATATCGGTCAGTGAGGGAAAATACTCATTTTAGCACTTACCAAAAAATCATCAGAAGAAATTTCTAATTTCCTGATCTCCAAGTGATTTAGAGCATACTACCTTCATAGTGAAATATCAACTATCGAACGTTGGGAGATTATCAAAAAACTTCGTAGTTGACAAATAGATATTTTGGTATGAGTAAATCTTTTGAGAGAGTGAATAGATCTTCCCGAAGTAAGTCTCATCGCTATTTTGGATGCAGACAAAGAGTGATTTCTCAGATCCACAACCTCCTTGGTTCAGATTATCGGTCGTGCTGCCCGTAATCCTCATAGTGAGGTCATACTTTATGGCGATTCAATGACAGAAAGCATGATCAAAGCTCTTTACGAAACCTATCGTAGAAGATCAATTCAAATAACCTATAATCAGAAACATAACATAACTCCTACCAAAGCGCTCTCTAACGTCAAAAACATCGAATCGGTAAAAACTGATCAAGAGCTTCAACAAGATTTCACCCACCTCCAAGTAAGAGGTTCTAGAAAAAAACTCAAAAAACTCACCAAAGCAGAAAAATCTCTTATCCTCGATGAACTCGGTAGAGAACTCCAAGTAGCTATTGCAAATCGAGAATTTGAGAAAGCAGCTATCATCAGAGATCAAATCAAAGAAATGGAGGAATAAATTATTCCTTGATTTTGAGGTCAACAATATTATTAGTGAGACCATCAACTTTTGTATTCCGGGGTAGCTCAGTAGGTTAGAGCAACTGGCTGTTAACCAGTGGGTCGAGGGTTCGAGTCCCTCCCCCGGAGCCATGTATGGCATTTACACAAACAATAGAAATAGATAAAAATCTTTTTAATTATTATATCCACACCTTATGCCACTTACCAAGTCAGCCAAAAAAGCATTGAGAAGTTCTACCAAAAAAGCAGCGGTAAATGCATACATGAAAGTAAGTATGAAAAATGCAACTAAGGTTGCAACCAAAGCGATCAAAGACTGAAATAAAGATTCGGGTATACTTTTGATTGAGGCTCAAAAAAGAATTGATAAAGCAGCCAAAAAAAATATTATTAGCAAAAAATCAGCTTCAAGAAAGATAAGCGCTTTGATGTCTTCAGCATCTGGTAAAGGAGTTGAAACATCCAAAATAGCTGAAAAGAAACCATCGACACCAAAAAAAGTTATGGCTTCCAAAAAAACAACAAGTGCAAAAAAGAAGAAGTAACATCTTCTTATGCCGAATTAGCTCAGGGGTAGAGCAACCGCCTTGTAAGCGGTCGGTCGCAGGTTCAAATCCAGCATTCGGCTCCATTATATTATCTGACGTTCTTTGTTATCATATCGTATTGTATGGATCCGTAGTTCAGTTGGTTAGAACGCAGCACTGTCACTGCTGAGGTCGCGAGTTCGAGTCTCGTCGGTTCCGCCAGAAAAACTCAAAACTCTCATATAGAAAAATTTACCAAAAGGTAAGTTTTTTTTTGTTGTTTGTAGATCGTCGCACTATATCTCAAAAACTCATCACTATCACAGTGAGTAGGATAATATCCATAGGAGTACACATTATTAGAGTTTTTGTATATGTCGTTTGTTATCAGATTTTTGATATTTTATACTATGTTTTTGGTTATGATAATCAGGAGTGCGTGGTTCCAATAAAGGATATGATTTGATTGATGAATTTTTTATTATATGAAATCATTGTACTGTTTTATCGGTGTTATAAGTAACACCTATTTCAAAAGTTGATTCAGGATTAGTACTAGCTATGAGAGTAAATGATTCTACTAAATTTGTAGTGGAATTAATTTTAATAGTACCGATATCAGCTCATACAAAAGAATCTTTGAACTCATTAATAAATTTTTGCTCTATACTTCATACTTGATAAGTAGATTCTTTTTGTTGAAAGACATTAGTTTGTATACTATTATTACCATTACTTTCATCTATATTAGATGAAATTTCTCGATATTGATTGCCACCACCACCATTCTCTTTATAGTCTACTTTAAATAAAGCATTTTTATTAACCATAGGTGTTCGTTTATTGATTCAATTTTCTTGTGAGATCACAAAAGGTATTTGTTCTAATACCCTACGTCATTTAATATTTACCCAACACGATAATATAAACTCATTTTGATTATTGCTCTTTTTAATACCAAAAAAGATATCTTTATTAGATGATTTAAAAAATTTTTTATAAGATTTAAGAAGATCAACCGAAAGAGTGTTTATGGAAATTTTATCACTATTAACATCCGTTCCTACACCTCAATCATTCTTCTCTACAGTACTCCCTCCATTCGCCGCATTTCCTCCATTTCATGTCTCAGCTTCAATCCCCAAGACCGACCTCATAGCACGGAGTGTCTTGGGTCATATAATACCATCAGGTCATTTCTTTCATCAGATAGTGGTTCAAGGGGTTTTCCCCATATATGCAATTTGGAAGGCGGAAATAGTATCGTTGAGATCAATAGTTCAATCATCATCAGTACTGATAATAGTTGTATATCAATCTTTCTTTGCAATATCCGTAAATATATCTTTCAAAACTGTTTGATTCTTTGGATCATTAAGATTAACCCTCTTGGTGCCGGTTTCCATACTAAGCGAATTAACCTTATTTTTGAGTTCTTGATTACCATCTTGTTCCACTTTTGCATCTTGATCAGTAATCTTTTGTTCGGTAATAGTCACTCCTTTGGTAGCGGAATCAACAACAACATTGTAACCATCAAATCATCATTCTTTCTCTATCTCTGTAATCTTATTATTGGTATCCAAAGTAACATTTAGTACACCAAGTTGTTTCTCGTCCTTCATTATATCAACCTTTGCGGTAGTTGATCAGTCTGTATTTTTTGTTAGATGCTTTTGACCAAAATGAGCTGTTACTCAATCAGGTAATATAATCTGTTTATAATGTTGTTTAAATTCTTCAATGTTTTTCTTTACCCCATCAGTCACTGTTGTTATTCCTTCTTCTACCTCTTCTTTTACTTCTTCCTGTTTGTTCTTTTCCATTTCTTCTTTTGCTTGTTGGTCAGCTTCATTTTTCGAAGCATTATTCCCCCATCATATTATCCCTTCCTTCAAAAATCCGTATTTGGCACTGTCTTGATTCAGATCTTTGAGTAGCGCTTTACGGAGTGATTTGTTGTATGATTGTCTATTATTCTTCAAATTGTTGATGATCTGATTAAACCATGTATCCTGTTCATCAGCTAGTTTATTCAACTCATTAATGTAAGCAACCAACTCATTCATAGCACTTACTTGTTGTTTAGTTAATATTTTACTCATACTAACCTGTTTGAGATATACTCCTATCGTTCTTCTATGATCTCTACGATCCAGATCAATAGGCTTTCACTTAGATCACTCTTTGTTGGAATCTTTGATAATCAGATTATTATTATCTTTCCCAACATAATGTTCATCTATCAACAGTTTTTTATTATTACTGATAGAGTCATTGGTTTGCGTAATCAGATTACCATCTACCAATAGATTCAGTTTATCTTGTATAAATGTATTGATCGCTGTGATGATATCTTTTCTTTCGGTTTTGTCTTTGAGTCCATCAACAGCTTGTTTATACTCTGGAGAGTTCTCTTCAAATAATTCATAGAATGGATAAAATAAATAAGTCATGAGATGAGGTGCAATAAAAAAATAAGAGGTTGAAATAATAACTCAAGTATACTCATCGATAGCTATTCTGTCAAATTTTTCTCATACTATTCAAACCACTGTTTGATGAGGAGATTTTATTGAGAGTATTTTTTTTGAAATTTTTCTTGAAAACGAACAATACAAAACTATGATGGAGATATGAAATCATCTTCTCATATAAATCTCCAGACACAATCAAGTCAGTCAAGTCAGACTTCTGTTATATTAAACAACAAAACGGTTGATCATTTACTGAGTGTTGCCAAAAAATCCAACAGCACAAAAAAAGAAGTAGCAAGTGCTTTGACTATAGATAACAATAATTCATCAACCACCGTTGTACAGGTCCATGGTCAGTCTACTTCATGAAGTGTTTCATACACTCATCGTGATCTACACAATGCCCTCCAAACAGATAGTTATACCACTACCCAAGGTATTCAGTTCCACACTCATATCCAATCACTCAATCATGCCAACGTTCATAGCAACCAAGACGAAACTCAACATACCAAAAATATCGCCCAATCTCGTACTGGTTACTGATCACAGATCCGAAATTGCTTAGGAAATGGGATTATTGGAGTAAGAAAGGATGGCTGATTTAGTATCAAAGCTCGCTGATCAGACGATAATCTGATTCAATGGAGTTACTGATGAACTCTTGCCGAAGAGTTGATCTTTGATCAAAAAGGTAAACTCAAAGGATTCAATACTGACTCTACACTTGACCCTCAGGATAATACTCCTGATAGTCGGGACTATCAATCTAAATAATCTCTACCTCCAAGTTAGATAAGACACAACCTTCAATGATAAAAGATAAAAAACCCTCATACTCTTATGAGGTTTTTTAGTATTCTAGGATTAAAGACACTATCTTCATACCGATTGTATCACAAACGCGAACTACCCATTTTCTTGATTCCCAATAGTTCGCTAGTTATATCATCGGTATTTACCAAAATAATAGTTCTCTTTTGATACGTAATTGGTATTACAACTCTACATTGATATCTTCATCACCAGACTGAACCTGTTCTCAGGTGCTATTTTTGCCTGTTGATTGATCATAAACCACGTCGCTCAAACTCGGTATAAAGAAAAAGTTATTACCCATTTCATAAAACTTATAATAGAGTTTTTCCCAAAGACAATAAAACAATGGTATGATAGTATAACTCAATAAGGGAGGTATTGCTATCAGGAGTTTTATTCTTTGATTTGAGGTATTATCCAAACCAAACTCAGCAGACCCAAAACTCTTATAAAATGCCAAAAATATCAATAAGGTGAGACAAAATCCAATTACTCAGCCCATAAGATTTGAACCACTATAATTGGGATTTGTTGTAAACTCCATCAGACTATAACTTATAAATACACCAAAAATAATATGAAATGCTACAATAATAAACAGCCCCAAAATACTATCCCAAAACAGCATATACGTAGGAGCCATAATAAAAAATATGATAATCTGAGAAGTAGCAATAAGTGACATCATTTTGGACATATCATAATATTTGGAGCCATACAAGAGATTGTAAACCATTGCTATAAGAGCATTTCCACTGATTGAGGAAATAAATGCAATCAAAAGAAAAATCAAAGGTAATACAGGATTACCAGCAGCAGCTCCACTTGAATTGAGAGCTCTAATACCTTGTTGGATGAGTGTATTAAACAATATAGTAATCACAAAGACCAAAAATGCTATAACAAGTCATACAACCAATCACATCATAACTTTGGCTACAATCTGTCATACCGAGGTATTATTTGGTTCTGTTGTTAGTTTATCAAACATAGGAGATGAGAACAAGTAAATATTTCAATGACTTCCTACAAAAAATCATATCAAAGTGAGTATATTGATATCTGTCCAAAAAGCAAATTCCTTACTGCCTTCAAAAAAAACAAGACCAAAGGACTACTCCCCCATCGTAGAAAGAACTGATCATGAGTACATCTCTCAATCTCATCATCATCACGATCATCATACTATATCAGATCAAGTACTACTCATTTCACGAGTTTCAGATTGAATCAATCAAGATAATGGTTCTTCAATTACTCTCAATGGTTGTTGAGGAGCCGACAATGCTGATCAGCTTATCGATTGATCAGTAGTTTGAGTATCTCTATCTCATCATGATAACTCACCATCGACTTTGGCACAACCAGAACACATAACCAATCAACCTACTAGTAATAAGAAAGCACGATAGTTCATCAAAAGGCATCCGATAAGGAATAAAAACAAAAATACTACTACCACAATCCGTATAATAATAGAGCCACAATAATACTCACCAACACCTTACCAGCTCACATAGCCCATGATTTCCATGTCTTACCCTTTCACCAAATAACAGTTGACCAATGAGTAGATAATACACCCAAAAAATAGATACAACCAATCTCTCGTTTATGATCTATACCAACATACTGAAGCAGTAGCGCAAGTCAGCAAAACAGTACAAAAGTTGCGATAATTTCCCATACCATAAGAGTTGCCATACCTCATCATTGCATATCTTTTTCGGTAAATCCATTTTCTTTTTGGTAGAGCTTACCAAAAAGTGGTCAATACCATACAAATCAAATAATCTGAGTCACAATAGTAATAATAATAACCCATAATCGTGGAAAGTTTGTAAACATAAGGGAAGTATATAAGAAAATAAAAAATAATATAATCTAATGACTATGTTTGTAGTTTTCAATTGCCTTATCAATCAACTCATGGGCATGATCAATAGATTTGAATCACTCTACCATAACTTTATCATACTTGCCTTTTTCAAGTTTTTTATACTCTTTGAAAAAACCAAGTAACTCTTCTTGGGTATGAGGATTAAGATCATTGATAGACTGAACATGAGACCATCTTGGATCAACTTTATCTACTGGAACACAAATCAATTTCATATCAGGACCGTCTTGGTCAGCAGTATGAATCATGCCAATTACTCTTGATTTTACAACGCAACCCATAGGAAGAGGATGAGTCGCCAACAATATAACATCAATAGGGTCGCCATCTCATTCAAGTGTTTGAGGCAAAAATCCATAATCAAAATTATAAAACATCTGATGGTAAAGCGTTCTGTCAAGCTCAAAATACCCTTCTGGTCTATATTCAATTTTGTTTGAAGTATTTCTCGATACTTCAATCACTACATGGAGAACCTTTTTTTCATAATCAGCCCATGTTGCTAAATCCTTTTCCAAATTCATCGATAATCAGACATAAAAAATAAATAATAAAAAATATAACAAAGTACGATAAAAAGAAAATAGTGAATAACAAAGAGGTTGTATTTTTTCGTGTTCAGTGATAACTATTAGTTATCATTTTAATTGACATTTTTAATATTATTCTGATTATATATGATAATTGACTTGAAATGACTATAATGTTTTTTATTCTGTGATTAATTAGTGTTTTTATTTTTTTCTTCATAAACTCATGACTTTTACCAGAAAAGTTGATGATGCGTCAATCAATGTAGATCTCTCAGTCACTAAATTATCTGATGTGATGCAATATTGTAAACCCAAAGAGCAGTTTGTCTTGGTCAAAAAATTTGGTCTTGCGAACGGTATCGAAGTACCTCTCCAACAAATTGGTACTGAATTTGGTATGACTAGGGAAAGAATAAGACAGATCGAAAATCAAGCGTTAATGAGATTCAGAAGACTTATTATCAACAATGATAAGTATCTCAAGGTGATAGAAATTGCCAAAGATATCCTCCAAATGAATGGTGGTTTATTAAGTTGGGATAAATTGATCTCTATGGTCATCGAAAAAAAGATAACCGATCTCAATAACCAAGAACTCAAAATTGTATTATTGTCTGATTTTGATATTACGGCTCTTACTAGAAATAGAATATTGGAAAACTGTTTCTATATAGATCCACTTCATGAAAAACTCATATCTGATATTGGTATGTATGTATACAATTATTTTATCAAACAACGTCATGCTGACCAAAATGTTTATGAGTTCATTGACGCAGTAAGAGCTGAATTTAGTGATGCAAATCCTTCAGTAGATTTTCTTACTACCAATGAGTTTTACCAAAATCTCTTTGATGTTGTTACTGATGTATCAGTATTTGATGGATTTATCTGATCAAGTAAATCAGCAAAGGTCAATCCTAGAACCATCAAATCCAAGATCCTCTATGTATTCTCAGTGATCAATAAACCGATGCACTATCAAGAAATGACCAATAAAATTATTGAGTTTTTCCCTGGTAAACAAGTCAAGATATCTACTGTGCACAATGAAATGGTAAAATCTCGTGATGTATTCGTAAACATTGGTTTGTGAATCTATGCTCCCAAAGCTCGAGGTTTCGCATGATGAGTAGTCAAAGACATCCTTATTAGAGTTATGAAAAAATTATGAAGACCAGCTCCGATCAAGGAAATAACCCAACGAGTCCTCAAAGAAAAAATGGTTAGTCCAAATACTATCTCTCTCAACCTCCACAAATACAAAGACCTCTTCAAAAAAAATGAAAACGGCTACTATTTCTTGGCCAAAGGAGTAAAATAAAACGATAGACTGAGTAAATAGAAATAAATAACCCCCTCTTGGTGTATTACCAAAAGGGGGTTATTTTAATATAATCAATTAAAATAAAGTAGGGAGTATAGTCTTTTTACATAACTGAAGCATAGACTCATATCGATCCATATTTTTCCAATAACTATTATGAATCTCTTTTTGTTCTTGGGGAGACATAGCCACAAAAATATCTGATAGTAACTTCAAAGGTTTATCTTGAGTAATTCGTCCATAATATTCACTATTTCGTATAGTACTCATTTCAGTTTCAAACTCACTATATTCTGAATCAGCACCATGCGTATCATTCATAAGCTCATGCAAAATAGGATAGCGTATTTTTGCTTCTTGCCATACTATATCTCTCTCAGAATGAGTAAGTAGCTGCAAAAATAGTTCTCTCTTTTCAGAAAGATGAGGCTCATATTTTTCGTTCTTTCCTTTTTTAACACGTCTATGTTTATTATATACATGAGTATCAACAATATCTTCAATGTTTTGTTTCACATCATTTAAGGAACCATCTACTCAATACATTGATACCTTGTCTCACACATAAGAAAACAATACTTTTTTATTTGGATGATTACGTATGAGATAATTACGATAAGCAGATATCGTATGTGGATCAAGAAGAAGATATGTGGCCAAAAACTCATACCACAATCATTCTCTTGATTCTATTATAGATGGTAACCAATAACCACCAAATATATCTTCGATCAACTGAGCATATAATCTTATAACTTTCTCATATAGGTTAGATGGTTCCACATAAGCTAGTCTTTGCGCAATGCTATCATTGAATCTACATGGACCCTTTTGTTTGATCCTTATAGTTCTTTTTTTACTTTGCAATTGACCTATTTTTACATTGAGATCAATAACAGCAGTTATATCATCATTATAAGTGCGAAGACCATTTACCCATTGTACTTTACGTTCAGATTCTAAACGTGTTAGAAGATCTTTATAGGAAGATTGTTTTTTTAGTTTCTTGAGCCATAGACAAAAATCTTTTCGTTTAGTATCATCATATCCATTAAGGATGTTCTTATATAGATCCTTTTTTTTACTAGTATACTCTTTGAATTGTTGATCAATAGTATTATATTCTGATGAAAGTATTTGTGCTTCTGCTTCAAGAATTTGTTTCATTTCTGTCGCATATTTATAGAGATTTCCATCATCTCTACCAGTTATCTCCTTACGTGCAGTATGTAGTACATCAGCAAAATATTGTTCATAGGAGTTTATCACTTGTATACCGTTACGAAAATTTCCTTGAAGAAATTCTCCCCAAGGAAGTTGTTGTTTCATTGTTATCATTATAGGGGCGATATCATATGGATGAGGATTCATAGTATATTATATATACTAAATAAAATTTAAAATACGGATTCTACTCTTACTAATTTTCAATATTT
>DAOQQF010000027.1:0-14245 GCA_035333525.1 Candidatus Absconditabacterales bacterium
TTTCTCGCTTCTGCCATATTTTTTTCGATTTTCTCTGGCTCTATCGATACTGAGGGCAGGGTCTACGGTCTCTTGCATGCGTTCATATCCTACCTTAGCAAGTCGTAGCTTAAGAGGTTCGGCATTTGGACTTGGGATAGATTGGATAAGACGCAATATTGTCTCTACATCTGCGACATCAGTCAGATATTTTTTACCATCAGAAGCTACTAATTTGAGTTGTCCGATATTTTCGGACACCTGAGCTCATTCTTTTAGAAGCTTGGCTTTGAGGTCAGCTCGATATTTTCTTGGTCTTTCTGAGCCTGAAGCAATTTCTACGATGTCGATTACCGAAAAATATCGCTTCTCAGCGTTTTCATCTCGATGACGACGGATTGTCTTATCTTGGAAGAGAGTGAGGTGGGTGGACATGTTATTTAAAACTTAAACCATAAAAAAATTCTTCTTTGTGAATTAACCAAATTATATATTTTAATGCTGATTTCTGAAATTTTATTTTCTCTTTGATTCATAGTTGTTATCTCATATTCATGTTCTGATTTGTGATTTATTTCTATCATAGTATAACTTCTAAAATCATTCTCTAACTCTGGGAAATACAACATTATAAGCGACCATATTTTATCTCTAAGTTCTTGATGAGCTGTTTGAAATAATCATAAATCATTACTTTTCTGAAGAAATGTTTCTAATTCTTCATTAGTTTTTATATTTTCATTATCTTTCAAATCATCACTTTGTAAATCAATTTTGCATAAATTATCTTGATATTTATAGAGTGCCATAAGGAGTATCTCTCACTTTTCTTGTAGTCTAAAAAATGATTCTTTCTTTAAATTATAATAGTGCAATATCAATGAAATTAATCATCATACAAATCATCATATAATAGCTATTAAAATATCATTCATATTTTTTGAATTATGAATTAAAGAGGTTGTACTTCAAATATTGGAGTTTTCCAAGTGCTTTTACTTGTATTTTTAGGACTATCAGGTGTGCTATATATTATTGTTGTTTTATTGTTTCAAAAATATAACTTTTTTAAGTTTTCAATAGTATTGATAATAAATTCTGCTTTCAGTGCTATATACTCCATACTAAATGCATGAGATATTTCATATATTGTATTTCATTCTTTTGTATAATATACCAATGAAGAGTCTGTTTCCATTATTTTATGCATGGTGCTTCTTCAGATATATGTAGTCTGTTCTCAACGACTATGAAGTCTAAATCAATGTTTAAAACTATTTAGCAAATGTTTGTGTTTTGTATAATCTTCAAAAGCTTCAGATATCAATCTATGGTATTCTGAGAAGTGACTTCAACAAAAGCATCCTATCATTTTTTCTAGTTGTAACTTAAAAAAATGTTTTTTTTCAAATACGGATTTATCATGAAACTGCTGAAAGATTTCATTAAATCTTTTTCATATCTCCTGACTTGATGTAATAAATATATTATCAATTCATGCAGGATGAAAAATTACTAATAAAAAAATCTGAAAATTTTCGACTAATTGCAAATATGTAGTATAAAGTAAATAAGTATAATCATCTCTTGTGCTTTTCTTCTTTGCTTTTCTAAATTTACTGATACACAAATTTGCTTGTCTATGATAGAGTCAAGTAGTAAAGTTTTTAATATAACTATCGGTAAAATCTTCTTTAGATAGATTCATATCAATCACACTAACTATCTAAAACAATCTTTCTCTCTTCCTCAGTCAATCCATACAAATCAAATACCATATCGTCTATCTGCTTATCGAGAGTATCTATCTGAGTTTTTAGAGCAATAACTTCAGTTTTTTCTTTTTCAAAGTATCTCATGAGTTCTGCTTCGGTATCGAGTGGCAGTTTTTTGACTTTGAGTTCTTTCAAAAATCATGCAAAATCGAGCTCTCGGAATTTTGAGAGTTTGCTCGATGGTTTTTCTATCGAGAATTTAGACTGGAGAAAACGGAGCGTGAAATCTAGTTTTTCTTGGAGTTGTTTTGATGCTATTGTTATATTTTCAGCTATATCATTGTATTTTTGCTTTTTTTCTTGTGAAATGCTTTGAATAGGTAACGTATACATTTTATTTGCATCTAAACGCACTCTTCATCAATTTTCCGCATCTCCAAACGCTGGGAAAAGATATTTTTTGACAAATCCAAAGAGGGAAGAATTGAGTATACATTGTAAATATCTATCTACTCAGGTAATCATATAGCAATTTGCACTGATAAAATACCCCTCAGTGTCAAAGTAAAATTTATGATGAAGTGCAGTGTGATAATAGATAAGTTTTGGTACTGGGAAACTATCATAGTAATCGCAAGCTCTTAGATTTCGTCGATTTCTTCACTTATCAGCACGCTTTTCAATATCAGGTGAAAAAGAAGAAAGCCACTCAAAAACCTTTGGGTATAGTGTCGGAATATCAGTATCAAATCATGTATTTACTAAATATCTTCACTGATGCTGTATTGTCCATTTTCAAAAATCTTCTCATTCTACAAGTTTTTGTAGTATGTTTTTTGCTTTTGGTTCTGCTTGTATAATAGCGTTGTAAGTATCTTGATTTATGATAAACGCTTTGTTCATTCAGGTTTTTATTCAATAGTATATACCATTGTTTGCGTATTCTTTGAGTGTTGTATTTCATAGTCAAATAAATTTCTCTAGTATATTTTTTCCTGTTTTACTAGAAAAAGACCGTATATCGTCACGAAGTTCAGCAAGTGGATATGTATTGAATTGATATTGTGAACTGTCTTTTGCTTCTTGTAGTGTTTTTATTCAGACATAAGCAACTGACTTTTTAGGTTTTGCTTTTCTGATAATAGCTATCATTGGTTCAGTAGAAGCGTCATCGAAAATTCTCAGTTCTCAAAAATTGACCAAATATTCCAAACATTGATTTTTGAGAAAGTGTCTGAGTTCTTTTCAGTAGTTTCTTTCTAATCGTTTATTTGGTGCAATAAATCACAATAATCACTGAGATTTCAGCAATTGTAGACCTAGTCAATAAAAATAAACATACAAATCAGCTATCCCGTTGTATACTTCAGGAAATTTCTGTGTATAGAATTTTTTATTTGCTTCTCAAAGAAGTTCTTGTCTTACATACGGCGGATTCCCAACAATCACATCAAAACCTCAAGCATTCATAATGTCAGCAAATTCTTTTTTCCAGTCAAATGCTTTGTCTCCAGCTACTGCAGGGTCGTCAATCAGACTATTTCCACATTTGATATTATTATCAAGGTCGGCGAGTTTTTTTCCTTTTTCTGCTGTCTTGAGCCATAGCGAAAGCTTTGTAATTTCTACTGATTCAGCGTTGAGGTCGACTCCATAGATATTGCGTTGCAAGATAGATTTGTAGGTAGATTCATTATCAAACAAACCTCCCATGCCCAGTGCTTCACCGACTCTTTTGTGTTCTGCAAGGAGATAATCAAATACTTTAACTAGAAAAGCACCACTTCCACATGCGGGGTCAAGAACGGTGATGTTTTCAAGTACTTGTTTATATTCTCCATAAATGAGTTGTTGTTTTTCTTGATAGACCTTATCTGACATCTGTTTTTCTTTTTTGAGATGTTTGCGTTCTATTATTTCAAATTGCTCTTCGAGATACTTTCCGAGTGAATTTCTCACAATATAATCTACAATATACTCAGGAGTATAAAATATACCATCTTTTTTGCGTTTGTTGGATTTGCTGGATTCTCCGAGCTCTCAGGTCTCCAGTTCTGTGCCAAGCATATTGATTCTCAAATCTTCTAAGTCACTGATAGATTGCTCAAAAATATGTCATAAGATGTTGACTGAAAGCTCTTCTTGAAAATCATACTTTCACAAATCCACGAATTTTTGACAAATAGCGTCTCCTATTTTCAGATTATTTAATTCTTTATCCTCATGAAATAGTCATCAGTTATATCCATTTGGAATACCAAGTTTACTACTACCACTATTTACTGCCTCAAAGAAACCACTTAATATTTGCCATATACTCACACCCACCAGTGACTGACTATACTGGATAACTTCCGCAAGTTTCCCTTCTGGTAATAACCCAAAATCTTCACAAAAATGCACAAACACTATTCTATCGATGACTTTTTGAGATTTTTGTAAAACCATGTCCAGACTGACTTCTGGATTGTGGCTACGAATATCATTGATAAGTTCTAGTCTGAGTGTTTTGTATTCTTGATAAAACTTCTTGGTGATTTGTTCTGACTGGATTCTGACTACAGACAGTAATTTTTCAGTCACCGACTCCATACCTACTGGAGCAATGAGATGCTTTGCATTCAGTAAATACCAAAACACCTTAAAGTTTTGATAATCATTTTCAGGATGTACGAGGTCTATGAGATTCCATACTTCATAATCTAATTGTGTATCTTTGAATAGTCTGATTTCTACAAAATTGGTGACCAATACTCGTTTACAGTTGTTATATTGTGGTTTATATTTGAATCATTGTTGGATAGGAGAGAGGTTTCACTCTCTACGCTGTGATTTGGTCAGTGGAGTGTTGGCGTCCTTGATTTCTACTGCGACTTGTACCAGTGATACATTCTTTGCAATATCTGATGCGTTGAAATATCCTAGCGTTGCGTCTGCTTTTTGTCCACTGACTTCATTTCATCCTTTGGCTTCGAGAGTGTAGTTTTCTGTTGGATAAAATGCGTACCCCAAGACCTTATGAAATATATCGAGATTAAATGCTTGTTCGCACTCACTTTCAGTTTTTTGATAAATACTTTTATTCTCAATGGCATTGACCCATGACTGTAATACAGCTATTTTCTCTTCCATGTGTGGAATGGTAATCGATTTAACTGTGTCATGAAGGAGCTTGTGACTAAAGAGGTTTGCCATGATTAGTGCATTGAATAATAAAGACTAGGTAAATATGATTGTTTTTTTATTGTAACTTCATTGAATATATCTAGTGGTAAGTTATAAGAGATTACTTGATGTTTTATCTGTGACTATTTTTTACGAGAGAGATATGAGGGTTATCATTCATTACTGCCTAAGAAATATATCGGTTGTAATGGTAATTGATTTTTTTCTTCATCAGATAATTTGTCATAATATGTTTTCCATAATTCCATAAATCTTTCAAAATCTATAAGTTCAATATGAACATGTGAATTTCTAGCTGTAGTTTTTGCATCGTTTGTAAATCATCATGAAGTAATAATAATGCCTATATCTCCATCTTTATTTAATAATCATGATAATCTTTGTACTTCGTCTATACTAATATTGCTTTCTGGACGATGCTTAACTTGTATTTTAATTCTAGGAGGTCTTGCTCCGAGTGGGTCTTGATATGCAATAATATCGATTCATCCATCTTTCCCTTTTGGTGAAATGTATGGCACATGATATCACATTGCTTTGAGTAGTGAAGCTGAGAGGTCTTGAAATTCATACGGATTCTTTTTAATGACATGATTTCTTAATCATTCTAGTGCTTTTTCTTCTAACTGACTTAAATCTGCAACATGGAATTGAGATTCATTTTTTTCTAATTCATCTACCATATCATGGTCTATATTTGATTCAGTATCTTTTTTCTTGTTTTTAGACCATTCTTTATATCAAGCATTAGCTCTTTCAAGTAATTTTTCAGGTCACTCCTTCATAGCTTTTTCTCATTCTTCTGTGAGATACCATATTCACTTTCTTTTGATTAGAAATCATGCCTTGATACAATCCACAGAAAAGAAATGTAACAATGAAGTTCGTCTTACATATCATGTTTTCTCATAAGTTTGTAGTTCTCGCTCATTAAACTGTACCGTCTGACCAACTCTTTCTGTAATCTCTTTTGATGAAAGCTCTCATCATGCTTCCTTGAGTATGGTAAATGCAGCAAAAAGAGTCTTTGCAGCGGTTTGTTTTGATGGAGACAATGGCATATTTGACAACTATAACAAAAATAAAATTCTTGACATATCATAATCACAAAAAACTTCAATAGAGAATACTAGAATGTATACAAATCTTGACAATAAATACCATAGCTAAATCAAACTTTACGCTATTATATGCTTATTTCTTCAACTTCTGTATCATATAACTACTTATAATTATTTGCTATTCTATATACAACCTCTTATCGTAAAAAATCCAAAAACATGGTCATCGTATCTCAATACTGGTTATACTGGATTATTCTTAAAATACCTCATCATAGAATCTATATAATCCATGTGTTCTTGATACTCTTTGTGTAGTCTTTCATATTCTGCAAGTTCTTTTTCTTCTTTGTTTTTTCTTTCTGTGTATCTTCTAGGACTGCGTAATTCCCATGCTCTCGTATCACGAATATATGCAATGATTTTTTTATACAATTTGATTTGGTATTGTGTTCCCAGTGTCTCAAGAAATTCATAATCATCTTCTAGTCTTCGGATATATGGATATAACTTACCTAGCAATAATGGTCAATACTGTTTTAGTTTGTTATAAAGTTCATCAGGGCGTTTTTGTCTTTGATATGGAGTGAGAAACTGGTTTACATATCATAGCTTTTTTGCTTCTTTGGATGCTATACGAGTAATATCATATAAATCATCCATATAAAGGTGTTTTACTCTATGTCATAATCTAGGGCAGACAAAGAATCATTGCTTTCATTTCTTGTCTGGAGTAGGGTCATATATTACTTCAATATCTTTTGTATTACTCGGCATGTCATTATAATGCGTAATACGGAGCTTGGTGTGTTCAGGGTTCAGCCACTGAAAAGAAAATACTTTTGGTCAGTCTTGTGTATGATAGCGAATATCTTCCGCAAGTTCTACAGGTACAAAAGAGATACTCTCTGACTCATAACCGAATTTTTTCTTCTGTTCGGCGTACATTCTCAGTATAGAGTCTATTGATAGTCTTGGTGTTCGTTCTACTGCTTTACCGCAAAATCTTTGCAAACACTCTTCGTGTTTATATCGCTCATATTCATTCGTAAAGAAACGCCCGAGAAATGGATAGAAAATCTGTTTATTACTTACATGCATGATGATACTAGTACGATGTAAAAAATACACACTACGGTGTGACTCAAAAGTCATATTATTTCATACATCGATGCTATATTTCTATGATTCTAGTATACTCAATACTGGTATACATACAAGAGAAATGAGAGCGAAATGCGGATTTGTCGTCTCGCTAGAAATCAAAGATATATCACTTTCTAACTTACCTTTCTCATCAAACATAAAAATCCGAAATACCAAAAGGGTATCTCGATTATTGATGAAAAATAACTGATATAGTAGTTATATACTGGCTTTTCTCGCATTTTTCAAAAATCAAAAAAACTTCATACTCTTATAACTACTATATATTATATATATTGTTCATATCTCTTTAACTTATAGTATCTCTATGAATAAATTTATTGAGAAACCAATGCGATATCATATAAAACAAGCTCTTTTTGAGATAAACAGCTAATTTTTTCTTTTTTGATATCTATATGATTGATATAAATATTGAATAATCCTCTTGATTTGATAATCGGCATACATAGTATGTTATTGTAAATATGTTCGAATTGGCACTGAGTAGGAGCTCCATTTGCAACAAACAATTCCTTAAATAGAGGTTTCACAGCAATGTGAAGCCTTTTTTGATTATCTACAATGATGTTCGAAAAGAAAATAGATGTTATTTTCTGTTTTCGAACATTTGGAGCCTTTATATATACTTCCGCAGCTCTACTTGCTAAATCAAAAAACATTGAACTCTCAACAAGATAGTTTCTTTGCTCTTTATTAACCAAGATTAGATCTTGTTCAAGATCTGAGATTTGACGAGTTTCTCCATGGGCGAAACCGAGGATATGTATCCCGAGAGTTCGGGACCTCTTCCATGTCGTAATCATAACACTTCGTTTTATGTTATACCGATTGTATAACAAACGCAAACTACCCATTTTCTTGATTCCCAATAGTTCGCTAGTTATATCATCGGTATTTACCAAAATAATAGTTCTCTTTTGATACGTAATTGGTATTACTTATTTCCCAAGGTTCCTTACGTCAGAGGTCATAAACCCTTACGTTACAGGTCATGCTTTCGAGGCTAACCAACGATATCATGGTATCCATCCAAAGGTTTTTTTTGAAATTTCAACCAACTGTTCTGTTTGAACATTGCTCGTTGATCTTCCTATATCAGCAAGTTTAGTAGCAAATTCATAGTATGCAGGCGTACCGGGAACCAAAGATTGTTTATTAGCAGAGAGTTGTTTAAGTGTTCATAATTGGGTTTTTATCTCTTCGAGTTGAGAGATCGACTTGGTTTCAGTAGCATGACTCACTATATTGATCTGAAGGCGTTCAAGTTCATAAAGTAAAGCCTTATTCATACGTTCATGAGATCATGATTCTGATGATCATAAAGACCTATGAGAAGATGATTCTAGTGTTTTTTTGAGTTGCGCAAGTTCATGAAGTAAGTCCTGTTGGGACTGTTCCTTTCATGATGATAGTGATTGATCGAGTTGATTGTTCATACACTAATCATATCATTTCTCATCACAAATGCAATTGAATTTCCAAAAAATATAACTATAATCTGAATCATTCCCTTCAGAGTATTTTGTATTTTTTTGTTATACGATGGATCCACTAGCAGTAGGTTATACCTCAAACATGATTCCTTGGATAGTACTTACTATCTTGGGATGACTAGTAATTTTGATATGTGTAGGCTGTATCTATGCCTTTATCAAATCAATTCTCGGTTTTATTTTTTCTCATGGAGATGCCGCCAAACAACAAAAAGCTCGGGATGGAATCCAATATATGGTTATTGGTCTTATCTTATGTCTCGTGTTTTTGTTTATTTTCCCATTGTTTTTCAAAAAAGCTAAAGTTACTTGATACGAGTACTATACACCAAAAAACGTTTTTTTGAGAGCATGAGAGATCACCAAAGAACTCTTTTCGATTACCGATATCGTTAGAAATGGTTACGAATGATCCAAGATTTTTAATGATACTATCGCACCCGATGGGAATACGATCGACACTGAACTATAATTTTTTATCCTTTGCCCCTCATCATCATGTCTTTTTCTCGTAGTATGTGTATCAGTATGTTGTTAGTAGGTAGTAGTATGATATTGGCTGGCTGTATCAAATCATGAACCATCAATCCCGATATCCAAGAGCTACCCACTAGTAGTGGTCAACTCAGTAGACCAACTATGAAGGATAATACAAACAAGTCAGGTATGATCTCACGTATCGATGTCTATCAGATTATCTTGGATGGCACCGAAACAAACTATTCATGAACCAAAACTACAGTAGGTTGTAACGATTCATTGGTTAGTCTTCCTACTACAGTCAGCATCAACGAGGTTGATAAGTATGCTGGTATATGGAATATATTTTCCAAGTTAGATCGTGAACCTGATGGATTTACCAATCCATGGAAAACTCAAAATAAACTTTCTTTCCAAAGTTATGAGATACAAGGTTCTACTCTTATTATAAATCTTTCATGACAAATTATGATAGGTGGAGTATGCGACGTTCCTAGGCTCAATGAAACCATCAAAGCAACCTACAAAACCTTGTGATATACACAAGTCTTAGTCTTAGTAAACGGTCAACCTATTCAATAATTCATTATGCGTATTTTGGTTGGTATCTCATGAGGAGTTGATAGCGCCGTGAGTGCCTATCTATTGAAGCAAGCATGACATGATGTTGTGTGAGGTTTTATGTTAAACTATCTGGACGAATCCAATCCCCATTGTACGACCAAACAAGATCTAGAGTCATTTCACCGCGTCTGTCAGTTTCTCCATATTCCTTTTGAGATCTTGGATTTTAGAGATGACTATGAACATAAAATACTAACTATGATGGTTGAGTCCTATCGCCAAGGTAAAACTCCCAATCCTGATGTATACTGTAACTCTGAAGTTAAGTTTAAGCTCTTTTTGGAAGAAGCACTCATACTTGGTTATGATCATATTGCAACCGGTCACTACGCTCAGATTATCTCAGATAATACGTCATGAAATATACTCTATAAGCTGATCAGAGGGACAGATCCTACCAAAGATCAGTCATATTTTTTGGCGTGACTTAATCAATTTCAGCTTGCCCATACACTCTTTCCGATAGGATCTATGCTCAAATCTCATGTAAGACAACTTGCTCATGAAATTGGTTTACCCAATGCAGATCGCAAAGATTCACAAGGATTGTGTTTCGTAGGCAAAATATCAATGAGTGAGTTTTTGCAGTCAAGGCTTTGAGCCCAACCTGGTGCTATTGTTTTGGAAGACGGAACAGTAGTATGAACGCACCAATGAGTATATCAATATACCATTGGTCAACGTAAACATATCGGTCTCCATAATCAATACTATGTAATATGAATTAATAGTTGAACCAATACACTGATCGTGTCCGCCAACCCTGATCATACTGATCTATGGTGTCATGAGGTACATTGTAGAGTGTTTCATCGAATTGCAGATATTGTTCCTTTCGCTCATCATACATCAATGAGATGTTGGTGTAAACTCAGATATAGATCCGCCCTCCAGTCATGTATCATCTCTTGGGGTTTAGATAATACACTTATCATAAGATGCGATACTCATCAAAAAGGTATTCCTATAGGTCAAATCTGTGTCTTGTATGGATGACCCGAATGACAAGAAATCTTGGGGTCGTGAGAGATAACTCGAAGAGGAGGATAAAGACTATTATTCTCATAATCATACAAGTTAGTAAAGGAACCTTGGGAAATAAGTAATACCAATTACGTATCAAAAGAGAACTATTGTTTTGGTACATACCGATGATATAACTAGCAAACTATTGGGAATCAAGAAAATGGGTAGTTTGCGTTTGTTATACAATCGGTATAACATAAAACGAAGTGTTATGATTACGACATGGAAGAGGTCCCGAACTCTCGGGATACATATCCTCGGGAAACTCGTCAAATCTCAGATCTGGAACAAGATCAAAGGATTTGCTATTATATATATTTTTCATGAATTGAGAGTTTTTCCCCAGCTTCCGTAACGTGTTTTTTTTTACTTTTGTTTAAATACTTGAGGGTAATCTCTTTTCTCTTGTCCATATGGAACTTGAGCATTGTATCATCCACAATGACTCATCGTCATTTTTTGCCGAGTTTTTTGGTTTTGTAGTAGAGTATTGGTTTCCAGATAATACCAATGATGGTATTAAGGCCATTCCCCAAAAAACCTCACAATATTCGTTCTCATAGGCGTTTTATTATAGTATCTCAGATTATCAATGGATTTCATAAACGGATTACTTGTTTGAGTGGATGATGAGGGAGATAGCCTTTAATCCACTTGTTTTCCTTCCAAATCAAGTCAACCTCTTTGGCGTAGGTACTATATAGTGGTACAAGATGCGCTAACCAAAAAATAAAATAGATATCGATAGGCTGAATCAGTAGCGAATAGAGATTGAGATTATTTCTTGTTATGTAAAATGAGAGACAGTATTTTTGGACCGATCTGGATCAGATTCTCGATAATCATAATAGTCATAATATAAACCATGAGAGTAATCTAACTAATCGAATTTTACCTGGTGTACATAATATTACTAGATCGATATCTGATCATTGATGAAGAGCATTAAATGTAATACTATTTGCTAAGTATACATGAGATACAAAAGGCAATGATCTTCGTATCCAACTATGTTTTGCAATCTGTCATAGGTAGTTAGACATATGTTGATTTACTTCTCATCACCAAGACTCTAGTTCACATTGAGATGGTTCATAATGAAATGAATCATTGATTTGTTTTTGTCAATCTCAACTTGATCGTTTGAAAAATTCAAGCACCGAAGGTACAGGGAGTGGGTAGTTCATAATCTCATAAAATGTATGAGTTGTATCAATGGTAGCGGAGGTTATGAGATTGTCCTTCATAGCAAAAATGAAGCAAAAAAATCAATAAAAATCGATAAATAAGAAATATAGCACTCTACCTAATAAAAATTATGCTTCAAAAAGCAAAGAACAAAATTATTATAGAACAAAATTATTATAGAAGATATTCATTTCTCTATCCTCAACGTTCATGTTTCCCTATCTTCTGATATGATCTGCCAAAATTAGTATGTTTGGTTTGGGTATAGCACTCTCATTGTGAGTATTTATTTATAGATGTTTTCGTTACTGTCAGCGTAATCAGATGGATTTTCGTCCCTTATTTTTTGCTTTACCATGGCTGTTTGCGGTCGTTTATATTGTATGAAAGATAAGCTGATTTGTATTAGAAAATAATGCACTGTCGCTTTTTAGTAGATCATGAATAGGATATGTTCTTTCTCCAAATGGTAGTGAATTTCACTATGTGTGAGTAGTGGGTGGTGCCTTATTAGCGATGATACTCTTTTTTATCAATAAAACAAAAAATCATATCAAAAGCATGATCGATATGTTTTTTGATGCTACAATGTGGATGTGTTTTGTAATGGGTATTTTTCTTGTTTTTTCAGATTATGTTATTGGTATACCTAATGATCATGGACGATTTGCAGTAAGAGCACTCACTGAGTATAGTAAGGTTACTCAATATGGTCAAGTTTATCCTTATGGATTTGTCATATCAATTATTGCACTCATT
The DNA here is from genome assembly GCA_035333525.1 of Candidatus Absconditabacterales bacterium. GTDB lineage: Bacteria > Patescibacteriota > Gracilibacteria > Absconditabacterales > Absconditicoccaceae > CALMFT01. The sequence goes on from DAOQQF010000027.1 coordinate 12,682, forward strand.
TCACGATCGATAACCAAGCTTATTCAACAGTGGAATAATCATACGGGGTTATGATATCTTGGTTTTGCTCTCTTTGCCTTGTGTATGTCTTTTGGATTTAGTTATCAACTTTATGACAAACATGGTGTCATCAATCTATGATGACGAGTATTGGATATTAAACATTATATCAATATACTCATCATGATTATTTGTGTTATTCACTACTATAAATTAGTAAAGACAAAGTATTAAAGAAACCTTGGGAAATAATACCAATTACGTATCAAAAGAGAACTATTATTTTGGTAAATACCGATGATATACTAATACTTGCAATTTATAGTGTAATATATATTATATATAACAGTTTTTAACTGTTATATTATCATCATGAAAACAACAATAGATTGAAGAAAACTATCTCACAAACATCTTGAAGAGATAAGGAAGAAAGCCATAATTAGAATATTTGAAGGTTTGGAAAAACCTCTAAAGGTAGCTATGTCCTATTGATTAGGTTCTACCTGTATCTATAATCGAATTAAAGATTATGAAAAATGATGAAAAAAAGCTTTAAAAGCTAAGACTTGAAAAAAACCTGGTAAAAAACCTTCAATAACAGAGAAACAAGAAAACCAACTTGTGAAAATGATTTGTAAATGACCAGCATGTTGTATGTTAGACTTTGGATTATGGACATTGGAGATTATACAACAACTTATACATCAAAAATTTTGAGTCAAGTTACATATATCCTCTGTTCAAAGACTTCTAAGAAAATTAGGATTAAGCAATCAAAAACCACTTCATAAAGCATTTCAACAAGATCCAGTAAAAGTACAAAGACGATTGAATGAAGAATATCCAAAAATTAAAAAAGAAGCAAAAAAAGAGAAAAGAGAAATTACTTGGTGAGATGAGTCATGATTCAAATCAACAGACCACAGATGAAAAACGCGATGAAAAAAATGACATACGCCAGTAATAAGATCATCTTGAGCAAGATTTTGAATCAATGCTGTAAGTTGTGTAAGTAATAAGTGAACATTGAGATTTATGGTGTTCAAATGATCATTCAAGACGGATATTCTTATAGAATTCTTAAAGAAATTAATTTATAAATCAGACAAAAAATATACCATTATTCTAGATGGTCATCCAACTCATAAAGCAAAGAAAGTAAAAGACTTTCTAGCATCTATCAACTATCAAATAAAGATATACTACCTTCCATGATATAGTCCTGAATTAAATCCAGATGAGTTAGTACGAAATGAGATAGATAATAACCTTAAACAGAGATTTTGCGTCTCACAGAGCCAATTATGAGATGAGGTTAGAAAACAATTATACAAACTACAGAAGAATAAAGATTAGTTAATATCTATGTTTTGACATAAGAATTTACAGTATATCTAAGGAAAATTAGTAACTAGCGAACTATTAGGAATCAAGAAAATGGGTAGTTTGCGTTTGTTATACAATCGGTATAAGTAAGATAAAACGAAGTGTTATGATTACGACATGGAAGAGACATCCTCAGTTTATCTGCCATATGGCAGAGAATTTATTCTCCCATGGA
>DAOQQF010000028.1:0-12141 GCA_035333525.1 Candidatus Absconditabacterales bacterium
TTTGAAGGTGCTGCGATGGCATTTAGTGATCTGATGGTTATTTGAAATAGTATCAGATTACAAAACAAGAAAATTTAACTTTTATTTTTATCATTATTTTTTTATGTACACAAGAAAACATCTTATATCCTTATTGGGATATCTTGGAATTTGATTTATCGGCTGATCCATTAGTCATTGATTTTTCTCATGAACCAGGAGCATTGTCATGGCGACACTTGGTATTATCTTATTTATTCTGAGTGAATACCTCCAATGAGGAGAGAAAAACTATGGTCATCTCATCATTGGATGACTTATTTACTCGGTGGCAGTGGGAATGGTATCGTGATGATTCCAACATTTTTTGGATAGTCCCATGAGGTCTTTATGGATTATACCTGTAGGTTGGATTATTTCTACCGTTATCTTTCCATACAAAGAATCACTAGAAAATTATGATTGGAAAAAATCTATTGGTCTTTGACTCATTATTTCGATCGTATTATGTGCTATGCTATACGCACTTGTTCATATTCTTCCTCAGAGTATTTTTGCATGATGAGATCATCATGGCTGAACAACTGCTACCACCTGAACACATGATGAAGCTACAACAACTGATTCAGATCATAATGAGGATAAAGAAACTAAGCACGACTAGAATAATACACTGATAATCTCCAATTATCGCTACAATAAGACCTTATAGACTTGCTATAGGTCTTTTTTTAGATAACGTCAAACAGTAGGAAACACCTGTGTTTTAGACTGTTTTATACTCTACCATGTATACTTGAACCCTCAAAAAATGAGATAAACTGACAATCGAAAGAGAGTATGAATTTTGAAAAACTTGAACTGAGATCGTTACGGTGGTGGGTATTTTCCAAGAGTGAAAAGCATGGTTTGCATTGCTCGATAACTGACAAAAACTATATATCCTCCCTCCTTTATCTTCTAACCAAGATTAATTATGAAAAACACCGCATTTACTGTTGCTCAAGCTTTATCAGAGCCATTACTCAAATATGAACACATGTATTCCACAATCAGCATCTCAAACGACTGATATTGAGTAGTTACGATTCAAGATGAAGCCAACACCATTGGTCGGGAGGTAGAAATTAACATGAAACTTAATCAAATATCATCTTGGAAACCTAGATATAAAGTGACTGAGAAATTTATAGATGCTTTGGATTCATATTTCTGACCAGCTACTGAAAAAGGCAACCAGCTTGTCCGAAAACTCAATAAAACCTCTTATATAAGCCAATAATCTATCATAAGGACTTGATAAGTCGCTTGCTATAGATAACGTATAATCACAGTTAAGAACTGTGTTTTATTACTTATACCTACCGCCATGAATAACACAACACAAACGAAACTCACTCCACTAGAACGTGCAATCAGAGACTTCAGAAATCAATGCCTCCCTGACTGTAACAAAGTGCGAATGGCAAGAATTGAGAACTATCTCACTATTGTCTACAACTATGATACTATCAAGAATCCAACTCCTGATCAGCAAAGAGAATACTACAAAGCATCAAGAGTCCTAATCCAAGCATGATTGTAGTCAGATTATTTTATATTTTTATTATACTATTATTATGAACACTGTAGAACTTCTCAAAACACTACGCACAAGAGACAAACATATCGCTGATGCTCTTGGTGTAAAAGTAGCACAACTCAATAGACGACAAAAACAAATCCAACAACCCAGTGAAGAGAGTATCCAACAGCTCCGTATCTATACAATAGAACTTATTCAGCGTTTACAACAGTTCCTGGAATCAGAACCACTAATACCAACCATACAAGAATCTCATGATCAAAATAAACAAGAAGACAACGACAGTAAGCCATTATCTGAGGATAATAATGAACCAATCCAAGCAACAAAGCGTGTAACCAAATCAAAGAAAAAATAACAAATTATATCATAATTCATCAACTGGCAACTATTACCTGTCAGTTTTTTTATCGTCTCTTTGACATCCTTGCAAGCATACGTTCTCTGCGATACTCTTTCCTCATTTGTCTATAGGTTATAATGCAACTCACAACGACCAATACAATCACCACAAAAACCATGGGTGCGTAGACCAATAACGAAACAAGGCATAATCAGATGATGCCTACGATCATCATATTGAATAGCAATAAGCCAAGGTATGTTTTTGTGTTCATGATGTAATGGAGAGAAGTAAATGAAGTGCTATGAGTCCTACGAGAAACAGCGAAGGAAGATGCGACCTTGCCTTGCTGTTACTGTGTTGAATCGAATGGGAGGATGGTGTGTTATGCTAATTCTTGGAGTCGTTGTTTGTAGCCAACTTCGGCACCAAATTGTTTGAAGGGATTAATAATAAATGGCACATTGTATATCGTCTTTACATACAGATCCATGATGATCTGCTTGTACAGGTGAATAAATGCTTTTACAGGTAGCATATTTTGTGTAAAATCAATCTCATATTTTTGAATAACATCTGGTGTTTCAAGGATACCTGCATCGAGTATCTTTTGTTTGAGTTCCTCATTTTTGGTATATTTTTCATAGGATATACTATGTTTATCACATAGCTCTCTCAGGTCTTTTTGTAACATTCATTTGAAGGGATTAGGTTTGCCTTTGGTAATCTGATCAAAGATTATTTTTGTAGGAGCTCTTCCTGTGATGCTCATGCATCAGATAAAATATGCTCAGGCTTGTAAATCGAAGTCGGGAGCAATGTCAGATTCTTCTTTTTCAAACCCTGAGCTTGTTGTCTTGTGATCTACGATAATCAGATTCCCATCGTTATCCTCGGCGATCATGTCTATTTTGACCTTCAGTGGTACTGGCATATCAATTCATTCAAAATCGGTAAACGCTACGATATCATCAATTTCTGTATGTAAGGGTATATAGGATGGTGGATTTGCGAGATATGCTTCTAGGGTTTCTTTGATGTTTGTCATGACGGTCTCTTTATTTTGAGTTACTCATCGCACCATAGTTCCATCTTCTTCTGCTTTGCGAATCATATGGTCAGCTTGTCCTTGAGCAAGTATTATGAAGTCATTGTGTGTCATGTCGACCACTTCAGCTCATTGCTGAATTTTTTGTTGATGAATCCAATATAATTCAATTCCTGCATGTACGGCAGTTCAGATGACGTAGCTTGGTTTGACTTCGATATCTTCTCGTTTCCCAAGAACATATCAGGTATAAAATGATTGTTGATCTTGGCAGTATGATTTGACTGCACTGTAGGAGATGTGACTAATTGGGAGAACTTCTTGAAGTTCATGTTGTGCTGGTAATTGCATGGTAATTGTTTACAAAAAGGATAAAGTGTGTAGTATATGCGAGTAATCGCTTGTGATACATGCTCATATGATGTTTCATATGGAAGAGCTTATTTTCTTACTTGGCGGTAGGTGATAGCTCTTTTTTTAGATATGGTTTTCTACTGTAATTGTCTTTGATCGATAACACTCTGAGTGAATTGAATGCTTGATGAGTATTAACGATGACGGCTTCATTTGGTTTTTTGTTTTCGAGCTTCAAAGACGGTACTACTTCTTGAGTTGCTGTTGTTTCTGTTTCAAGAATCTCTGCATCGACATATGGCATGCCTCACATATCTTCGGGGAAGCATAATCTCATGCCTTGAGCAATCAGTGTTTTTTTGGTCATGAATTCGGGCTTATCATTCCAGTTCTTATTAATGGTTCCGTCTTTCTTGGTTTGGACGATTTCATTCCAGGATACTTCTCGTTCAAATGGATTATCTCGATCTTTGCGATAGATGGTAATTTTACCCCCTGTGACTTTCTTGTGATCATCTTCAAAGATCTGTATGTTCCAGCCATTGAGCTTTCCTGTTTGCTGTGCTTTTTGCAAATAGACCGTATAGGCTGTGACAGGTTGGAGATCTGTTTTTCCTAGTTTTGTGTTCCAAAAGGGGATAGGATAGATTTCACGCTTGAAGGGATTGAGATTATTGGCGAGAGCGATTCAGATAAATAATGCTTTTTGCTCTGCTGAGATATCTTCTTTACATTGGGAGAAGAGAAAATCTTCTATGGTTTCTTTGCTAACCTGAGGGTATCAGGTTTTTGCAAGAGCGTATGGTTCATTCATGAGTGTGTGCTATAAAAAATAAATTTATGAGCGTGTACTGAACTGTGAAACAAGTCATTCTTTAATGGTCCTGATTTTTGCTTTCTGTTCTTCGCTCAATAGGGCTGGTGGTTTTTCTTGTATTGGTGTATCTTCTTGTTGCTGACGTATGAGTGCTTTGATCTTGCTCATTGTTGTCTTTCTGTCTTGGTCGATGATAATCTTTTCAAATACACTGATCTCATCGCCATAGAAGGTATTGATTTGTCCTAAGAACATTCAGCAGTCATATAATTCAATCCTGTAGTAGAGGTACTTTTGTAATTTATGCGTTTCGATGAGATGTCTCACGTTTTGGAATAATGTTACTCTTGATTGGAATTGTGATAGGCTGATTGATTCAATGATGTTATATAATCCTTTCTTAATCTTTTCGTCCATCAGATCAGATCTTGCGGTCATAGTATTCCATAGTTTGAGAAACTTGGTTCATTCACGTTCGACATGATTCATGATGATTTTGAAATTGTCGCCATCTCCCCCTAGAACCCCCTCTTTAACAATTAGGGAGGAAGAGGATTCTCATTCTCTATCTGATTCTATCTTCTTACTCTTATTCTTTCTACTGTGTTCGCTTCTTGTTTGGTTGTTGTCTGCTTCCTGTCTATGAGCTGTCTGCGACCTGTTTGCTTGTTGTCTGTTTGATGTCTGTTCACTTAGATAAGGGGCGATGATATCATAGGTTGCAAAACGGAATACGTTGATTTGTTTCCTGCCTGCTTTGGTGTCGCTTTTGTGTATAAATCCATATCGTATAAGATTCTCTAATGCTCTTGTTATTTGTCCGCTTTGTGTCTGGTCCAAACCAAAGATTGCATACTCATTTCTACTCATCTTAAATTCTCATTGTTGCAGTCATTCAGGGCTTAGATGAAGATATCTTCGTACTCTTAATGCTCCTGTAATGAGTATCGCTAACCATAGGGGATGCTTTATTAATAATTGCATTCTATGGTCAGATCCATCTGAGAGAAGTTTGATAAAGTAATTCATTGATGGGTAAAAATGAAATAAAGCAGTTCTCCAAGCAGAAACAAAAAGATGTTTGTCCTCGTAGTGAGGGCAAACATCATGCTTGCCATGCAATACGAGGTAGCGTCATGCTTGAAGAGGTAGACTTTGTGTTAGTACCCATGACGCTACCTCTTCAAGTGTAGTTATGCATGGTTGTACGATACTGTGACAGAAAATAGCGTTTGTGGATTGATATTGCCTGCCTCAGTTAATTCTGAACCTTGCGGTTCATTCGCTATATACCATTTTACCGCACCATTTACAAGACAAAATAGCTGATTCGGTAATAGTCCTATTGAGACCACTTAACAGTACCATGTTTTTTAAATCCTATGAAAGTAAAGTAACTAACAGGGCTTTTGCGGTGCGGTGTTAGTTGTATCCACATGTAACTATAAAATTAGCTAAAGCAAGTTATTATGCCTTATTTCAATAGATTTATTGCTTTATTTATCCTGATTTTGCGGATTTCTAATCAATCCTTTATGGTTATCCTAGTGGTTCGGTAAAGTATAAAATAATAATTAATAAAAAATAACTGATAATTGGCTTCAATAAAGCATTTATGTTTGTTTTTGTATTATCTATTGTTGAAATACTAACTTTTGTTGTTTTGGTTTGGGAAAGTATCAAAAATGTATGTTTTTTGAATTAAATATAAAAAAAGACCAGGTTAGTCTTTTTTGGAGCTTTTAACCTGATCTTGTAGATTGTATGAAGTGTAGAAGGAGTGTCTGTTTGCAAAATCTCTTGAATTAATCAAGGCTTTCTCTATAAGATCTAATATTGATGATAATGATGAATTATCATCATTATCGGGTACATCGGGTGCGGTAATAGTCCTGTTGACCCAAAAAACATCTGACATCAAGTCAGGTTTTTTTGTTCTATATCTAGAAATCTATTTTGTATTTCTTCTCATCTCCCACATAGCAATAGCAGCTGCTTGTCATACATTGAAGGATTCTTTGATACCAAACATAGGAATTGATATATGATAATCTGATACAGACAACGTTGATCACTCTACTCATACAACTTCATTTCATACTACAACACATAGTCATGACCAACGTTTTCAAAGTATACACTCTTCTACTATGTACTCTACCAATCAAGGCTCATCCAAACTATGACTATCGGGCGTTATCTCCAAACTCACCAAACAATAACAGTGTTTTTTGACCCATACATAAAATTCCTCTAATGCCGTAAAGTGAATCAAAGGAATTAATTGTTCTGCTCATAATGCGGTTTTGGAAACTTTTTTATGCTCTATAGGGGCTGTATATCATACCAATACCACTCCCCAACCAAGCCCATCTGCTGTTCTGATTATATTTCATACATTATAGGCAGATCTTAGATTTTCACAGACTATTCGACGACTCATAAGGAATTATTGATAATCAGATCATATATGTAAGAAACTATTGGATCAGTATCAGGTCCATGACTAATCGCTCCACCAAGAGCTCATGTTATGGTAAGTGTTATAAGTCAAGCCAAAGACAAAAGTGCAACTACGCCTCGATGTTTCAAATATGTCACAAAACGATAGAGTCAAAGATACATTGTTCGTCCCTTACTACCAGGTTTGATACGAAGCATGAGAATTTCCCATCAAATAAGATAGATAACTCCAATAATCAGATAAATTTTGTAGGTGATTTCTGCAAACTCTTCATGTTGATGAATCAACTCGGAACGACCAAGCGCCTCTTGAGCTATTTCACCGGTTTGAAGGGCAAAAAATGCTCCTATAATTCAGATAAGCAACATAATAATCTTGGTGGTTGCAAACAATGGTCTTCGTCTAGGAACACAGAATGTAAGTATTTCTATGGTCGAAAAAAGAACCAAACATACGATAGGAAAATGAACAATAAGTGGGTGCATAAATACATCAAGAAATAAAAGTAGTAGTAGCTTATGTTATAAGATGAGAATTGTATAAGATGAGCAAATAACGATGTATTACGGTTTACACTCCAATATTTTGTAGGATTGAATACCAAAATATGATCGCATACGTCTTGCACATTGGGCAGACTTATTATCAAGTGTAGCATATTCGTCGTTACAATTATCATGAAGACGATCTACATCTCATGACCCAGGAGCATATATTCTACTCACTGTTTGATCTTCATACACAAGTTGGTAGTAAGCAATCTTGTTGTAAGCGGGAACTACTAATCCAATCTGCTTATAGAAATCATGTCATAATGCAGTATATGTACCGACTTTACACTCCTTATGAGGAAGTGTCTTTCTGGCGTACTTGGTAACAAATTTATACAATATATTGAGTTTAGTATTGGTTATAGATCCTTGGTGTAAGTTCATCTTTTCTAGTAAAAGCATAGCATCATGTTTAACATCCATACCAACACGAGGGAAAACACGCATAAGTCTATCTAACCATGTAGGAACAATTCCAATAGTTTGTGTCACAACACTGCCAGAAGATACAACAGTTCATGATGACTGAGCATATACTCAGCTCATGGAGCACATACTGATAATCAATAACAATAGTATTCAACCATATCTTTTTCCCATAACACCCAATATACAAAATAAAGACAAATTATGAAGCAATGGTGAAATCGCTCTCATTAAGTTTTTTTAATTTGGAATAATGAAATCAATAGATAATCAGACAAATAATCAACCACACTCATCACAAAATCATGCCTGACTTAAGATCATATCATCTTCAATCAAGAATTCTTTGAGTAGCCTCTTTTTTACAAGCTTCCTTGCTTTCTGGTGTTCTTTCTACTGATTTTTCTCACTTCCATTCTGGAGCATCACAATTTGATAGTTCATACGATCTATGCGATCACACCAAATACTCCTGATCGGTAATAAGTAATTTGCTACCTAGATTATATAGCAAAATACCAGCAGCAATAGTACATCCTCAGATAGATAACACACTAACAATTCAAAAATAGCTCCTCAAAGCAGATCGATTTTTCATGACACATAATATACAAAATAAAAAGTATTTATTGTAGATCCATCAAGCGTATTTTCCATTTTTGATCATATATTGAGAGTAGATACTCATAACCTACTTCAGCATTCTGAATATCCAATGTAGTTAGATACTCCCCTTCCAAGGATTGTAATAAAGCATATCACGATTGCAACATTTTTTCTGGTCTTGTGGACATAACAAGTTCATATCGCTTTTGACAATTCTCTTTTATAGTAGTTTGTTGATACACAATTTGTTCATTAACATATTTATAAATAGTTTGAAGATCGTTAATAAAAGATGTATATTTCAGAGCGATAGCATTATTTATAGTTGCATAAGTAGCATCAAGTTCTTGTTTCAGATTATCATATCTATCGATAAGCTGATACGCAGCATCGGTAGGAGTTTTAGCACTCATCCAAGCAATTTCATCCAAAAGATATTGATCGTTGGTATGACCAACTGCCATAATAACAGGTATCGGCATATAACAGATGCCTTTTGCAATATGAAGATCATTGTGTCGCATAATACCACTAGTTCATCCTCATCATCTTACAATAACTACCGCATCATAAGGATGATGATATGAATCAAACAATCATCATTCAGTTGGAGGATTAGACAGTTGCTGATAGATACTCTTGAGTTGGCTGTAGATCTCACTCACCGCAGCATTTCCATGAACAGCACAATCAAACAAGGTATATCTAAACTGATATACAGACTCCTCCATAGTATTCAAAAAATCTTTGAGTCATTCGCTTGAACGGGAAGAAATAACCGCAATATGATAGGGAGGCAAACCAAGAGATGTTTTTTTATTATGATGGATAATACCCAATTCAGTGAGTTGATCTTTGATAGATTGTTCTTTCTTTTTGAGGTGTCATAAAGTATATTCAGAAGATATATCAACAATCTCAAGTTGAATACCATGATCTTTGTGGTAGCGAACCAAACAATGAACCAACAACTGCTGCCCTACTAACTCATCGAGCGTTAATCATCGACTCTTGAGAGCAGATCGAACGATAGCCTGATTGATAACAACAGCGCTCACATGAGCCTTGATGCGCTCTTGTTCAAACTCTACCAACTCGAGGTAAAATCTTGTCTTTCGTGATTTAATTTTATTAACCTCAGCAACAATAAGCCATGTCTCACCTCCTCGTAGCTCATCAATACCACGAGCAACTATTGTTGTAAACTGAGATAAGGAAAGTTGAGGAGACACAAGATAAACAAAGAAAATAAAAGAAATTACAACAATATCATGAACAATATGATAAGACTCATACTAAAGATTTCAACTATAAATACAAAGAAAAAAACCGAATACGGTAGAGATGATATACGATATCACCACTACACCTATTCAGTTTATCTTTTATACATGCCTATTGTACAGTTCATGAAACAGTAGTAGTATCTACTTGTTTAGTATCATCAGCGTCTTTTTTGTCATCGGTGTCTTTCATCATCTTGTCCATCATATCCATTTTCATACCACCTTTTTTGTCATCCATCATCATAGGACAAGCGCCTTTACCTCACATTCCGCAACCACAACCTCCTTTATTCCATCCCATATGAGATCGGCCAAAAACAAATTTAAGTAATGCAAGTAATGCAAGGATACCTATAATAATCTTTGCCAAACACCAAAACCAATGACATGCTCATCTTTTGCATCATCATGTAGAACACGTATTAGCACACGCTCCTTGGTTACATGAACCATCTTTACAACATCCTGCACAATCACCGCAATTACAACCTTGTGGACAACATCCACACATACCTTCTTTTTTGGTTTCTTTTTCCATGAGTATAAAAAAATATAAATAAATAAGCTGAAAAACAGACTGCCTCTAGTATAACCTAAAAAAATGATTTTTCAAGAGGAAAAAAATGAGGTAAAAAAAAGGGAGAAAAATATAACCTGTAGATCTTATACCGATTGTATAACAAACGCGAACTACCCATATTCTTGATTCCCAATAGTTCGCTAGTTATATCATCGGTATTTACCAAAATAATAGTTCTCTTTTGATACTTAATTGGTATTACTGTATCCTAAAATTCTCTTTCATCCTTTCCAGCCAGTGTTTTCTTGGCAATGGAAGTCCATGTTTGACGAGGAATTTGTATTCCATTGGGATGATACGATAAATATTTCACTGTTCATCTTGGATGACTTTCTTGAGAATGTCGGCATTAATAGTTCGATTTCATTCGTTATCAAATCATTCGTACGTTCATAGTTCAGATATTTTCACTACTTCCATGCCTTCTGGGATATCGACTTTGATGGGTTCATCACGTCGGAGGTATCATTTTGCTGTTACCTCTTCTTTGGTAAAACTCGGATCGATCAGATAAGCAGCCGTATCGTTGAAGTAGAATGGATTCATCGTGGCTGGGAAGAACTCTCAGAGAGTTCAATCCTTTTCCATTTGTGCAAATATTTCATCTACTTTCTCATACCATTCTTCTTTGGTGTATTGTTTATTAAGAATACAGTAGGATTTATTTTTGAGTCCGATGCAGCCGAGACAGAAGGAACAGTTATTTAAAGCATAGGAGTGAAATATATAAGAACTATTTGCAATCATTGCACTATTATACACATGTGCTGAAAAAGTCCCTGTAGCTACTCCTCCGTACATATGTTCAGATCTTCATGCACAAATTATATCATTGTAATTTTCATTATTTTCATACGATGATGCAAAAAGCACATTATTACAATTTTTAAGATTACTACTCATAAAACAATTCTGAGCATTATCGCAATTTAAAAGAAATCATCAGGTACTATTTGGAGATGTAATAGAAAATCAAGATATGCTTTCCATTTTTTTATATTTAATATCCATCATAGCTTTTGAACTAAGTATTTCTTTCTTTTTGGTTTCAAATTCTTCTTTGGTATATTGTTTATTGAGAATACAATAGGACTTGTTCTGTAATCCATAACAATCAACACAATTATCACACCCTTGAAGATTAGAACCTAATCGGATATTTGAAGAATTATAAATATATTTTGAATAAAATATATTATGGCATTCATGAATACCAACACTCATATAAACATTAGAACTTGCCGTAACCACTATACTATTAAATACATTATGTGACTTATCTTTAATATTAAAGCTATAACACACATTTTCAGATGCAGCTACTACAATAAAACTAAGATAAACATTTTTTGATCATTGCACGCTGTCAGCAAACATACTATTTTCATTGCCTCAAAAATCTATGAGACTTGCTATTGTAGTAGAGGTAAATAATTTCATATATTCCTGTAAAAAAATATTTCAAGAACTATATCAAACAGCTCATAACGAAAGACGATCTCTTTCTCATTCAAACAAATCCACAGAAATTACATTATTTATCCTATCTGTTTTGGGATATCTTGAAATCAGTCAAGAATTTTTATAAAGTGTCAAATTTAACCAACTACAAATTTCCATCACAAATTCCCTCCATGGAGTGGTTTTACGTTTTGCTTGAATAAGAGATTGTCGGTGTGCGAGGTTTGACATGCGATAAGGTAAAATAATGATAAAAAAGTATACAATAGTAGAGATTAGGTGAAAGTTCCTAATCCATGGGTAACCCGCCTCCAGCGAATAAATCCACATTCGACGAGCTCCTCTCCAAAGACAGATTCATCTTTGGTAGATAAAATAAGAATATTTGCCCCGATAGATCGGGGTCTCCTCGATGTCGTAATTATAAAACTTCGTTTTATGTACGTTATTTCAGATTCTTCTAGTATACATATAAATATCACAATAGTCAAATGATAATCAATATCAAGACATACCTTATTATATATTTGTTATATTTTTTATAACATTAAATAAATCTATTATTGCATTAAAGTAATATTTTATTAGGTGTTGCTAACTTAAGATACTAATAATAACATCTACATACATCAATAACAGAA
>DAOQQF010000029.1:0-12139 GCA_035333525.1 Candidatus Absconditabacterales bacterium
CCATGTCGTAATCATAACACTTCGTTTTATGTTATACCGATTGTATAACAAACGCGAACTACCCATATTCTTGATTCCCGATAGTTCGCTAGTTATATCATCGGTATCTACCAAAAAAATAGTTCTCTTTTGATACGTAATTGGTATTACTTATTTCCCAAGGTTCCTTATCTTGTATTTTATCATCATATTATTACTATATGTACCATGGAACGTCATTATCCCGTTATGCTTTCAGAAGTATTAACTTTTGTTAAACAGTATTGCTCTTTACATGAGGTAGATCACAATTCATTGATTATCTTTGATGGAACATTGGGTCATGCAGGACATTTGATTGCTTTAATGAAGGAAATTGGTCATTTGATTCGTTGGTATATTGCAACTGATGTTGATAAGCAGATGATATCTCAGGCTCAAGAAGCTATCAATCAATCATTGAGCGCAGACCTTCAATCAAAGATTATTATTAAACATGGTTCATATGATCAGGCCCTTTCTATTGCTCAAGAATTGGGTATCGAATATGATGTATTTTTTCTTGATTTGGGTGTTAATCTTTGGCATTTTAAACTCTCTGAAAGAGGATTTAGTATAAAATGAGAAGGATGTTTGGATATGAGATATGATCAAGATTCAGATGTTCCTACCGGCGCATACATTCTCAATACATATTCTACTAATCAACTTATTGATATGTTTGTCATCAATTCTGAGATTAGTTACCCTACAAGTAATCGTCTTGCTCAAGAAATTGTACATAGAAGGTCAGAACGCTTATGGGAACACTCAACTCAATTAAATGATCTTACTAAAGAATTATGATATAGTGCAAAAGTTGCTGCTATTGTCTTTCAGGCAATTAGAATACAGGTAAATAGTGAATTTAATCGTATTCGTTCTGCCTTGGGAAGTGTGCCATCAGCTATGAAGACAGATGGAATTATGATGATATTGAGTTACCATAGCTCGGAAGATAGAATAGTTAAACAGTGTGGAAAAGAACTTGAAATAAGAGGCATTATTGATAGACTGACAAAACATGCACTACCGCCCACTTATCGTGAAACACAATATAATAAACCCAGTAGAAGCGCTAAATTAAGAGTTCGACAATGCAAACAAAAACCGTTATAACCTATATTCCTCGTTCTAATAAACGTTCTTTTGTGTCCAAAAAACCTTTTCGTTGGTCGTTGATTTGGACGTATGGAAAATTCGTGGTAGTTCTTTTTTTTGCATGTGTTTATCTTATTTTCACTAATCAAACATCAACACTATGATATACGTTAAGAAGGTGACTAAGAGCTATAGAACAAGCTCAAGAAAGACTAGACACGATTCAATCTAAAGTAAGTAAAAAAGAACAGGAGCTTCGATCGCAAGTAAATCGAACACCAAGTAAACAAAAATCATTGATTGTTGACCTTCCGTAGGGGATGCACTTTATTTTATTACTATTGAGTTATGATTGATCTACTGAAAAATACCATTGGCAAAGAGCATAAACTCATTGCACACAAAGGAGTCTTTTTTTCATTGTTTGATTCAAATGGTAAGTTAATCTTTTCCAAGTGAATGATTGAGGTAGATAAGTCACTTGATCAGATTATCGATATATTTTATCATAGTTTTTTTTCTCAACTAGAAGATCAGATTAAACTTATTGTAGTCGATGTGGTTACTCATTTGGAGGAGTTATATGATTATGGCGTTATCAATAAAATCGATTGGACCAAAAATGGTGTAGCAGTTCAACAGTTGGAGGGGGAGTTGTGATGAGTTATTCTGCCAAATACTGAGTGAGTCGCTGATGTTAAACAACTGTTTAGTTTGATAAAAAAAAAGAATAATCTGAACGGAAATATCAAAGTTTTTCTTTTCCAAACTCAAAGAATTGTTGTGGAATATAAGAAATAATCTTTTTAACCTTTTTTGTTGTCTATGCTTTCAATATATAATCTTACGAGTGTTGTTCAGGGTAAAACTGTTTTGTCTCATATTAAGACTCAATTTGTTCTCTGAGAACATTATTGCTTATTGGGTAGAAATGGTTCTGGTAAATCAAGTCTTGCTATGAGTATTATGGGAAATCCTGCTTATGAGTGCTCTTTTAATGATGCTATTGGTGAAACTATTGATAATCAGACTCCATGAATATGGATGATTGATGAGGAAAGTTTTTTTGATGAAGTCACTAAACGCTCTCTTATAGATCATGGTATTAATGATCTCAATCGTATCAATATCTCAGAGTTGGGCGTTGATATGAGAGCAAAACTAGGGATTTTTGTTGCTTTTCAAACTATACCTCAGATACCGTGAGTAAAACTTTTTGAGTTCTTGAGAATAATTTATAATGCTAGATGGTGAACCAGTGAGACATTTTTGTCGTTCAAAAAAATCATAGAACCCCTATGTCAGGAACTTATGATTGAGAGGGATTTCTTACGAAGAGATGTTAATGTATGATTTAGTGGTTGAGAACGTAGGAAAATAGAAATTCTTCAACTTCAAATCCTTAAACCTAGGTATATTTTTTTAGATGAAGTTGATAGTTGATTGGATGTTGATGCATTCAAGTCTATTGCTCAGATTCTTTCTGCATATCGTAGTTCTACCAATACATTCGTCATTATAACTCATTACTTTGATATTTTGGAGTACATCCCTGTAGATCATGTCTATCTCATGGATGGTGGTATGATTATATCAAAGTGAGATATGAGTATGGCTTCAACAGTCAAAGAGCATTGATTTGAAACGCTTTTATCAACAACCATAAAACAATAGTAGTGATATTCTTTGTAATAGAGAGGAACCTTGGGAAATAATACCAATTACGTATCAAAAGAGAACTATTTTTTTGGTAGATACCGATGATATAACTAGCGAACTATTGGGAATCAAGAAAATGGGGAGTTTGCGTTTATTATACAATCGGTATAAGTATCATAAAACGAAGTTTTATGATTATGACATGGAAGATGTACTCTCAGGAAGTTCGTCAAATACGGACTTTACAAAAACAAAGGATTTACTATTAGAGGTAGTTTTTCATAAATCCGGGGTTTCTCCCAGATTCCTATAACCTATCTTTTATATTTTGCTTATTTTGATCCATGATATAAGTTATAAGTCGGTTATCAAACTATAATTTATTGACTCTTTTCGTTTTCTTTATGGCCATCTGTTACAAGTCTTTGTCTTACCATTGGTCCGTATCGCATTTTTTTTTCTTCATCTAGCATTATTCTGTTCATATAATACTGCTTTTTAGGTAGTTTAGTAGAGTTATTGCCGACATTAAACTGGAAGAAACATTTATCTGTTCGTGGATTTTTGATAATATGTAATTTCCCATTTTGATATGAGTATAATCTATAAGTGTCCTTAAATGGATCTCAAGTAATAGTTGACTCAACAATTCTATTTTGATTTATATAACATTTAATTGCTTGCATTTCTCATCATTTGAATACACAGATATCAGGTTTTATTTTTCATTGTAGATGTTTCATAATTTTATCTTGTGATTGAGGATCGAGGATAAGAATAAGATCCTTAGTTATAGGTCATGAGTATCATGCTTGTGGTGTGAATCATTGTTTCTTGAGAAACTGGAAAAGCGACTCTTTGGTTGATCATGATGGGTTAGATTGTTTATTATCTGTTTCATAATCTCAATGAGTTGAGTTGTGTGTTGTATTAATAATACGTTTTGAGAACATAATAATGCATTATACTCATATCTATTTATTTGTCAATCTTTTTCATTGATATTATTCTCATAGAGGAGCTTTCAAATTGAGAGTCGACCAAACAAAATTATTCTTTTACATATGTGAAGAAGATCATCCTATTCCAAATCTAAATCCTCAAAATCGGTTAGACCCTCCAAGTCATTTCGCGTAACTAAATACAACACTGCTTTACCGATTATCGTGATAAGCATACTCTATATCGGGTGTTCTTTTTTTGCAAAATCAGCACCTGTATTTGTTATTCTCCAACAAATTGGTTCTTTTGTGTATGGTAGTCAAGGTATGCTTTTTGTAGTAATTGCTTTACTACTTTATGGATTACTTGCTCGAACCAAACCATGGCTTATAGCTTCATGAGGAAGACAATTTTTTGTATTAAGTATTTTTATCTCTGCGTTGATTAATATGAACTTACTGGATGCTCAGCGTTTTGAGTATACCAAGTATGGATGATATATATCGGCACCATTATTGGAGATAGGTAAACTTCTTTTTGCAACCAATACAATGGTTATTCAATGAGTTATTGTTATAGGGTTATTGGTAACAATTATTTGGATTCTTATGTCTACCAATATTGAGTTACCGCTCTTGCCATCGGTTCGCCTGCATATGCCAGATAAACCAACTACCACACATCAGCTTATCAATAATCCTTCTTCGTGATCTAAGATAACCTGAGAAACATACAAAAAAACTGCATCACAACGAAAGGATAATAATCAGGATGGCGACACTCTATGATCGGACTCATGACTCAAAACGTTACTTAAATCCAAACTTATGGAAAAACTGGGTCGTTGATGATCTCATTGATGAGGGGGTTTGTATGAATGAGTATCCCTACCCAAGCCAGTTATTTCATTTCCTAAAGACAAACCAACATTTGGGGTAGGCTTACTGCATACTCCAGATCGTACCAAAGGTCATATAGATGAACTTTATATTACAGCAAAAGCCGACCTTATTAAAGCGAAACTTGCTGAGTTTGGTATTCAGGTAGAGATAGCATGATATAATATATGACCGTCGGTTGTTCAAATCAAACTTCAACCCCAATCTGGCGTCAAATATAGTGCTATTGAATGACTAAAAAATGATTTGATGTGAGCTCTCAAATCAAAGACATTGAGGATCTTAGCTCCTATTGTATGAACCGAATTTGTTGGTATTGAAATTTCAAATCCTCAACCATCAATAGTAAGACTATCAGAAGTATTGGGATCTACAGAATTTACTTCATCAATGAACGATAATCTGACAAACCTATCTCTTGGTAAGGGAATTGATGGTAAGTTGGTAATAAAATCACTTGAAAGTATGCCACATTTATTGATTGCATGAGCAACTTGACAAGGTAAATCAGTATGAGTCAATGATTTTATCTTATCACTCATGTATCAAAATACGCCCAATGAACTCAGATTTATTATGGTTGATCCGAAGCAGGTTGAGATGGAGTTATATTCTGGATTGCCGTATCTGTTGTGTCCGATTATTACTGATCCAGAAAAAGCGTTACGCGCACTCAAACGAGCGACTGTTGAGATGGACACAAGATATGGTATGCTCAAAGCTCTTAGAGTTAAGAATCTTGATGAATATAATGCAAAAGTAGTATGACTTCCTATTGAAGAACAAACAACCTACCAGAAATTACATAGGATTGTTATTGTTGTTGATGAACTTGCTGATCTTATGATGTCCGGCAAAAAAAAAGATGTTGAATTGTGTATTACTCGTATTGCACAAAAGGCTCGTGCTGTTGGTATGCACCTTATTGTTGCAACCCAAAGACCATCGGTCAATGTGATTACATGACTTATTAAAGCCAATATGCCTACTAGGATATCTTTTGGTGTAGTAAGCCAAATTGATAGTAGAACGATACTTGATATGAAAGGAGCAGAAGATTTGATTGGTAGATGAGATATGCTCTATGTTGATCCAACCACTCGTCATCCTATTAGAATTCAAGCGCCATTCGTTGATACTCCTGAAATTGAAGAAGTTGTTCATCATTTAAAAAAACACTACATGAAATGACTTGATGAACAAGATATTTATGATAGCGAGTTGACTTGATTATTGGATGGATCAGGAATTGGTAGTATGGGAGGAATGCTTTTATGATGAGGTTGAGGAGATCACGATAGTGATGACGAAACACTGGTTCAACAAGCTATTGAGATTATTTCAAAATCTCGTAGAGCAAGTACAACTGCTATCCAAAGACATCTCAAAATATGATTTGCTAGAGCATGAAGAGTTATGGATATACTTGAGGAAAGAGGCATAGTTTGACCCCAAGAATGAGGAAGACCTAGAGAGGTCTTAATATAAGCTATGTGATAATTTTCTTATGAGCTCACATTTGTTTTTCAATTGACTACAATATCGTATATATTATTACAAAAATAATAGTTCTCTTTTTGATACTTAATTGGTATTACTTTCAAGAGTTTTTTCTCTTGATTTTTGAATTACTCTGATTATAATTTATGAATAATTATTTTATTTTGTCAATACTTCTATGAGAACACCAAAAATCATTATGAGTGTAGGAGTTTCCATCTTGGGTTTGACCTGCGGTATGATTTTTTCCTATGCGTTACAGTTGCTGAATTAGTTTAATTGGATTGTATTGATGTTTATAAAAGCTTAATTCACTTGAGTATTGCTCAGGTTGATTCAGCTTTTTTTATAAGATTATTCATGGTTTCATTGATGGTATCATTGGTCCGTGTCCCATCTCCCTTGAGAGTAAATCTTATGGTCATGGATTTAACTCATGATCATGGAGCGCAGTAGAGATCAATGATCTCATGATGAATGATTGATGGGTGAGTAGAAAAGAGTTCATTGATGTGATTAAATTGTTTTTCTATTGGTAGTTCAAAACTCAAATCTCTTATAATCAATTGATCAGCTATTTGGAGATAGCTACTTCCTGATAGTTTTTTTTGGCTACAGATGGTATAGAGTTGATCTATATCTAATTCAATCATACTTGCTATAATTGTCTCTTGAAATCATTGTGTGGTCAACAACGATGGATGAATTTGACCTATGACGCCTATAGTTTTTCACTCCATTATAATGAATGATTGCTTGGTAGGATGAAGTCGATTCAATGAACTAGGAGTAAGTATATATGGGCGTTTAATTTCATATCAAACAGTGTTTAGTATATGTTGTATAGTAAGATAGGGATCGTTTTTCCGATTATCTGATGATGTATGTATATGTAGTGCTGTTAGTTTTGTTGTACTCTGGATAGTATTATTGAGTTTGGTTCACACAGATTCATGTGGTTGATAGTGAAATACTTTCCCAAGTTCCATAATATTGATAGGCAGATCTTGTCTATAATTTTGATGAGCAACCTGTAGCATTCTAGGAACCATTGACTGTCTCATCCATGGAGTTGAACTATCCATAGGGTTTAGTTGTTCTATGTGAGTTGTAGTATCAAGTCATAGTAAATGAATCCATGATTCATGATACCATGGGTATGTCTCAATTTGGGTGTATTTGCAGGTATGAACGAGTTTGGTAGATAATTTCAGACTAAACTCCAGCATTGATTGATTATATCTTGTAGGAGTAAGTGAACTTGGTGATTGAGGTATATGATCCAGTCCAATATGTCTTGCTAGGTCTTCATATATATCCTGCACGAGTGTAACGTCCGATCTCCAAATACCAGGTTTTATCTTCCGGCAACTTGAGATGGAGTTATCAACATTGTATCAAAGGCGGTTTAGACAATCTAAAATGACTCACTCATTGATTATATGGTGAGACTCTCATACGAGGTAATATATGGTTTGAGTTGGATTGAGTTCTATTGATGGAATAGTAAATACTCATGAATTTGGTATGACTGCATAGGTTTGATGAACCATTCATGTTTGATACTGAATGTGATTATCATTGATAAGCTGAACCATTTGTATATGACAAAACCCCGTCCATGAAGGATTGATTCATTTTTCATATCTGATAGCGGCTTGTGTTTTTAGTCATAACCTAGTAGAAGTTTTTCTAATTTGGATGGGATCAAATGATGCGGTTTCAATAAGTAATGATATTGTTTTATTTGTTACTTGTGTTGTATTTCAGCCTATAATTCATGCCAAAGCAATAATTCATGTATCATCACAGATGATGATATCTCATGACTCAAGAATATGTTCGCTTTGTGTAAGATCGGTAAATAGTTCACCTCACTGAGCTTGTTTCACGCTAATTGATCATTGAATGTTGTTGGCATCAAAAAGATGTACTGGTTGACCAGTTAGTGACATCATATAGTTGCCAAAGTCAATCCAATTGAGTTTAGGTGTATATCCACTATCCATCAAAGATACTCTACCAGTAAAAACCGACGGTTCGCAGGTTATATCTTTCAGATAGGTGAGTCCATAATAGGCACATAATGGTGTTTGTATGTTACTTACTATTATGTTATCGCCTTTTTGTATTCATCATGACTGATATGAGGGTAGGGTGGTTATGGTTGATGGAGTCCGTTTATGAGCTTGTTGTATTGTGTTATGTATAATACTAGAACTGATCGTATCATTGAATCATGACTCATGAAAGAGTGCTTGACTTTCAATAGCAACTCATTGATGTCATCGTAGATCGGGTCTATTGGTAATAGCTACACTCTCTACCTCAAACATTGTATTGGTCATTCGAGGTAACACCTCATTGATAGACTTACCAATCATAGTAGGGTCACACACCATATCTTGAGACATATCCCAAATTCGATGTTTATCTTCATCTTCATGAATACCAAGTTCAGATTTTGAGCAAATCATACCATTTGAGTCCTCTCCTCTCATCTTCCTAGCTCCGATACTAAGATTGATTGCTTTTAGATGACTTCATGGTAAGGCAACTATAACATATTGTCAAGATGTGATATTTTCTCATCATGTGCAAATTTGAAATATCCCATGTGTACCACAATCAACCTGACAAACTTGTAATGTATCAGCATTTGGATGTTTATACACATCTTTTACGAATCCTATTACTGTCAGATTATCGTATGATCTTTGTATCTCTCCATATTCTATTTCAAATAGTGATGCTATGAGTTTTTGTTGAAATAAGTGATAATCAGAAGGAAGCGGAGCAAGTGAGCGCAAAATATTAAGGGAATAGAGCATTGATGAGCATCAAATAGTAAAGTGTAATGAGTATGATTTTTTCACTGGAAATTACAACCAGAAAAATTACTATTCGACCATATTTGCATTATGATTTATTTATTGGGGATTCGTCTAACGGTAGGACACCGGACTTTGACTCCGTTTATCTAGGTTCAAATCCTAGATCCCCAATTTTTTTTTGTTATATCAATTGTACTTCTCAATAGAGAAATGTGAGAGTAATGAATAAATCTAAGGAGACGAGCTATTTTGGACTACTATAGATAGTATATCACAATTACTATCACTATGTTTTATTGTAACGTGTTTTGTTGTATTATTTGATCTATATAACTATTTATGATAGTATAATAACACTCTTCATAGCTATTATGTTGGTTCTTTATTGTATTTCTCAGGTTATATGTCTTCAAAAAGGCAAGTCATGCATCATTATATCATTGTATATATGATTCATAATAATAATCTAGTGCTGTATCCAATAAATAGAGAGCGGGTTCATGGAGTATACGGAATGGAGGTCATAGATATGTTACTTGATTCGTAGATAGTATATATGGTTGTAGCGACGATTTAAAACCTTGTTCACTGAGTATACCTAATAAATAATTTATATATCCATTATTGTGTTCATTTATATGTATCAGTGATTCTTTGGCTTTGGTGAAATCATGATACTCTTTAAAAAATCATCCATATCGATTACTTATGTTTAATGCTTGATTGGTTCATTGGGCATAATGAATATATTCATCAATAAATTCTTGAATAAGTTGTGATTCAATGATAGTATGGGTGTATCGCTCCATACTGTTATGGTTAGTATAGAGATTATGATAATTTCGATTGATTTTTATATTAACTCTATTCCCCTCATTATTTGAATATACTCAGTAATTGATTTTTCGTGCGTTTGTGCATATGTCTTTCATCCGTCGAGTACTATATGATGCTATTCATATTTTTTGAATGAGGTATTGATGACTCATTTCTGATATGAGTGTATTCAATAAACGTTGTTTCCGTTTATCTATATATTGTCCTGATCAAGATAAGTACAATGTACTATTATCATCAGATGATAGACTTAGTTTTAGATCATGAATAATATTTGAACCATTGTATAGGGTAATATTATTAAGAAAGGGGTTATGGTAACCGATAAATGAGTTACTGGTATCAGCATTATCTCTATTTATGGTATGTATTCTTATTAGGGGATTATGAAGTTTATTTTCTAATGATCGTAATGTATACCAAAGACTAGAATCTGTATTCTGGATATTTTTGATTGATAATTGACTCAAAGATGATTGATTGATACTATAAGTAAATGATCTCCGTTGATCTTGTGTCATAGTTCATGATAGAAGATTGATAATTTCATTTGTTTGTCTATCATTGATAGTATGTATATTTTTTCATTGATGAGATAAATAATATTTTGGATTCTTAGTATTTTTTACTCCTCATTCTATCATCGTCAAAATTGCTATCAATGATATTTTAACCCATCATGATAGGGTATTTCATGTGTTATAAACTCATGGTGTTATTGTGTTCATGATTGTTTCTGTATATACTTCCATATGTTGGATCAAATTGTATTCATGATGTTTGGATCGATACGTGATGCTCAGCTTAATCAAGGCATCTTATTGAGTTCAATAATAGTTCATTCACTTATAGATCAGGTTGTAATAATGTCAGCTCCAAAATAAACAGCATCAAGTGTTTTTGCCAAGTGTTTTATAAATTGTTTGTCTTCTGGTGTAACATGATAACTTTTTACTGATCCTCATGTGGAGATATTTGCTGTTGGTAGTAGTTGTTGATGTGTTCATGATGGTAGTATACTATCTGAGTTTATTCCATGAGCATGAAGATATAATTCGATTGGCTCTTGTTGTTCTTGCATTCATGCTTGTAGATAGAGTTCTTGGATAGAGTGTATCCCATTTCATATAATATGTGCTGGAATCCTCTCATATGCTAGTTCTATAGTTCCATCCAAGTAAATAACTCTTATATCCTTTCCTGATATGAGTGGTTGTATCATGAGATACATTGATCATAATGCTCACTCATTGAGCTGATCAACTATTGTTTGTAGTTGTTCCAAGGTCATGATTTTATGCACACCCTCTCATTGACTTCCATTGATAGGTTTTACTATAAGAGGAAATGATTTATTGGATAGCCATTTTTCAAGAGCAGTTCGATTATTTATTGTTCCAGAGAATTTGGATTGATTACTGATGATCAAAAATGACTCTGGTGTATGAAATCAGGCTTGATAGAGTATTTTTCAACATATTATTTTATCGTCAAAAACCCTATGAACTGAAGCGTTATTTATACCATAGTCATACCCATAACAGTGTTTAATAGACCCATTTGGTAGTTGAGTTCGTAAGTGATAACCATATTGGTCAATATAATATGGTTGTTTATGCTCTTCCATAGCATTAATTATTCACCATAATCATGGTGTGATAAGATAACGTTGTTGGACATCCTCTCAGACAAATTCTTGTTTATTAGTACAATAAAAAAGATTAGATAACCATTGGAGGTATGATCAGATGGTTTGATTGTATTTTGTTAGTATGTTATCATAATATTCATTCATTATAGACATTCTAAAAAGATAAAGAAAAAAAACACACATCGTATACTAATAATGTGTGTTTTATTTTCAATAAAAGGAGTTTTTCTTTATTGTTATTAGTATGCTCATGTTTTTGGTAAAATATGTTTTGGAAAAATTGTTTCTATAATCTGATTATATCGTGATTTTTCCTCAGTAGGTTGAATGATCGCTCCAGAATGTATTGGATTATCATGATAAGGCGGATCTTGAGGGCAACTATGTTGTATAGAGACTCAGTTCAGTGTTAGTGTTTTGGTTATAGATCAAACTGTTCATATCAATTCCACATCGTATACTCATGGTTCGACATGGTTAATTCATTGATTGACTCGTATACTGTATGAGGTCGATCATGGGACAAGGCTAATTGTTTTTTTGAGAGAACCTTGTTGGGAGAGATATAGAGTAACTGAAACTAAATTAATTGGTGCATTGGTATTTGTAGTTCATACAAAAGGATTCCCACACGATATTGGGTCATGTAGTGTAAGATCTAATCGATCACCTGTTTTGATGATACATTGATTGGAACA
>DAOQQF010000030.1:0-11970 GCA_035333525.1 Candidatus Absconditabacterales bacterium
ACACTGGATGCCTTTGTTTGATGGTTAAACGCAAAAAATTGCGTAAGATGGACTAGCATAATCTTAACTTTAGAATTCGACTGTTTCAATATACATATCCTTTTTATCAAAACAATATAAAAGTGTTAAAATAGTAAAAAATATTGCGTTTAAAAATCAAAAATCATAAGAAATATTAGTTAGTAACTACGAACTTCGAAGAACTTCGATTTGAACTCAGTGCGTTCATACATATAATAAAAGCACTTTATTTCATAACAAGAACGCAATGGAAAATCTTTTTGGCAAACAAAAAAGCAAAGGTCAGACATTCAAAATCGATGACAAAAATCTGAGAAGCGATGGCATCTCTCATATTATTAAATCATGGAGATTGGGACAATCAGACCAAGCAATTGCAATGACTGAGTTACTACTCAAAAGAAGATTAGTAACCAAAGACTATATCATGCACAGAGCATTGATATTTGCATACGAAGATGGGAGCTTAGAAACTATCAGAACCATCACGCAAACCCTCTGAGATTATAGACAAACCAAACTCAAAGGCACAAAGACAAGCGACTGAGTACGGATAACCTATGACAGTGGCGAGTGAGATGGTAATATCTTTTGGAGAACTATCTACTTACTTGCACTACTCCCCAAAAGACGAGAAACACAAGAATGAGTAGGATGGTTGCAAGCATTAGATAATGGAATACAGATAAGGAAACAACGAGAAAAACAAAAACAAATCGAACTCCCAAGCTACAGCTTAGATAAACACAGCAAAACAGGGAAATTACTCAAAGAAAATGGAATGGAACTAGATGAAAGATATAGCGGTAATGGATATGGAAACAGTTACATGGAAGCAGAATACGAAAAAAACAATAATCTCAATCCAGACAGAGTCGATACAGAGCTAGAAGATATAGTGGAACAACTACACTATCGCAACTTCTAGCTTTTTTAGTTGCTTTATTTTATATCACATACGCACATGGAAAAACAAAAAGTCGCTATTTATGCTAGAGTATCCACATCAAACAAAGGGCAAGATTTGGATACTCAGCTCTTACCACTTCAAAGATACTGCAAAGAAAGAGACCGAGAAATCATAGAAACTTACACTGATATCATGAGTGGAAGTAAAGAAAGCAGACCCTCGCTCAATCAATTACTAGATGATGCACAAGCTCATAAATTCGATACAGTCATAGTATTTAGATTTGATAGAATCAGTAGAAGCACAAAACAACTCATAGACCTCTTAGAAAGATTTAGAAAGCTCAATATCAGTTTTATCTCTATCAATGAAAATATAGACACCACTACACCAGCTGGCTCAATGATGTTTACTATTATCGCTGCTTTTGCTAAATTCGAAAGAGATATCATCAGCGAAAGAGTAAGATTTGGAATAGAGAAAGCAAAAGCCAATGGTAAGCAGATTGGGAGACCAAGCAAAGAAATAGATGCAGATTATCTTGTATCTTTGAGACAACAATGATATAATTATAGGGAAATTGCTAAAATCAGTGGATTTTCTCTCGCACTTGTTCATAAAACTATCAATAATTAGCAATTTGGTACTTGTTCATTATTCATCTCTTTTATGAACATTTTAAGTTTTAATTTTTATATATCAATGTTTCAGAATAAGGTTATTAATCGTACAACTATAGAGAGAGTTTGGAGTATTAATTTTTATACTTCTTTTTCTTTAACTTATGAGCAATTTTTAAAGAATAATAATATTCAAGAAAAAATTGATTATATTATAGCACACTATAATGTAGATAAAAAACTAGAACATTGTGTACAAGTATGATTACCGAATAACATAAATAATCTTTGGAGAAATGTAATGTATATGTTATCCCATAATATTGCTGAAAGATTTATTTTTGATGAAGTAGGTTTTGAAAAACTACAAAAATATAAAAATACTTTACTGTGAATGATAAACCCTGATTGTTTTGATTCATTAAGTAAGTTCCATAATCAGAATAGTTTTTTTGGTGAAAAAACATTAAATCGATGAAATATAAAATACAATGAAGGAGTTGTAAATTATTTTAAAAATGTGCAGATAAAATACTCAGCTAGTTATAGTAATATGAAGTATTTAGAGTATATTTCTCTCTTATATTATTCTAATTTTGATGAACTATATTTATTGCTTGATATTGAGAATTTTGATATATCAATTGTAGATTCTAAGAATTTATGAAACTTATTGTCTCATAAAAAATGAGCAATATTTAAAATATCTCTTGATAAAGAATCATGATGGAAATTTGAAAAAAAAGCTAGAAACAAAGAAATTGAAAATATTATATTTGAATTACAAAATTTATTCAGTAAAAAGTGCTTGGAAGAAATTATTCAAGACTGCGAGAATTATTTAAATGACCCATGAATAAAGAAGTTTAGTATCGAAAAAGAAAAAAATTATCGACTAGTTAAAAAAACAGTTAATGATATTATCAGTAAGAATGATAATTGACTAAGAAAGAGTGTTCAAGATTGATACTGAGAAGTGCTTGAAAAGTACAGTGGCTGATATAAAAGCACTGAAATCACAATAACCAACAAAAAATGGAAAAAAGATATTTCCATTTAGTTAAGTCCTTAAGAAAAGGTAATAAATATAGAATACGATAAACGAGAGTTCGTTCGTATTCGAACAACATTATTGCTATGAGTTCTTTAGATGAATCTCAACAATTACAGTTGTGAAAAGCTCTCTATCAAATGCTTAATATCTTAATGAAGGTAAACAATGATAAAGAGGAAGAAGAGGGGTAATATCCTCTTTTTTTTATGAAAAAAATATAGACAAAGAGTTCGAATAAGTATTGAATAATGTCTATAAAATAAGTATAATTCGAACACTATTTATATTTTACCAACGCAAATGGAAATTGAATATGTTATTTACTGTCGTAAATCTACTGATGAAAATAAAGAAAGACAAGTGCAGTCTATACCAGACCAAATGAGAGAATGCATAGAATGGGCTAGAAGTGAATGATTGAAAATAAAAGAAAGACCTGCTGATTTTACTATGTTCGAAACCGAAGAAGAGATTAGAAAACAAGATAACGATAGTAGCACCTTAAGTCAAGAAATATATCAAAAGTATAGACACTTGTATGTGATTAAAGAACAAAAGACAGCAAAAAAACCGTGAGTAAGGACAAAACGAAAAAACCTTATTAAGTTAGTAAAAGATGGTAAAATTAAATGAATTATTAGTTATCATCCTGACCGCCAAGCTCGTAATATGGAAGAATGATGAGCATTAATTACATGTGTTGATAACTGAATTGTAGACTTAAAGTATGCAACTTTTGCATTTGATTCTTCGCCTACTTGAAAAATGATGTTATGATTTTTGTTTGTATTTTCAAAAAACTACTCTGATAATATAGCCATGACAGTTACCAGATGATTAAGCTCAAGCGTGGACAGATGAAAATCAGTAGGTAAAGCAAAATATTGATATATTATAAATGATGAATGATATCATATTCCAGATGTAGCTAAGAAATGAAAAAATAAAGATATGGATAGTAATTTTGAGTTAATGAGAAAAGCTTTTCACATGAAGATTTATGAGAAAAAAACAAATGAGTATATTGGGAAGTGGCTAGATGCTAATGACTTTACAAGAAACAAAAACGACAAGAAAATTGAATGAGCTGACCGAAAAAACTTTTCTAGAGTATGGTGAGATACATTTTATTATTGATTATTTATGCATGGAAATGCACAGACAGATTTAAGAGAGAGTAATCCTTATTTTGAACCTCTTATAACAGAATCTGAATATGCCATACTATTAGAAGATATCAAAAAAGATTCAAGAGAGAACCCAAAAGAAACGAGAGATATAAACGAAACTATAAATCCAATTCCTAAATGAATACTGAGAATGGATGATGGCACATTATTAGCACATTCTTTCCCAAACAAAAAAAGACATGAAAAGAATCTTATGAAGATTAGAGAAACAAAACCTTTAACAAGATTAGAGGATATCGTTAAACCTAATCAGATTTATTATGAAATCAAAGACAAAAGAAGTAAATATTTAAACATGAGTCTAAAATATGATGAAATTGAAAAAGAATTTATAAAGATTCTGAAAAGAATAAAAATTACTGATGAGGTATATAATACTTATGTAAAATATTGTCAAAACCAATACCTCGAAGAGCAATCTCTTAAAAGAGAAAAGCTTAATAGATTAAATATTCAGAGAAATCATTTACAATGAACCTTAGATAAATATATTGCTAAAAATTTATGAGCGAACAGGGATATCAAAGAAGAAGAAATATATCAATCAGAGAAGATAAAAAAAATGAGACTTGTTGAAAGTATAGATACTGAGATAATGTTATTAAAGGAACAAGATAGAAATTATATACTAGAATTTGAAGTATTCTTAGATGTATTCAAAAATGCAGCTTCAAGATTTAGTAATCTGAGTTATGTTCGAAAGAGAAAATTTTTAGAAATTGCTGTTTCGAACATATCCATAAACGAAAAAAAGCGTATTAGTATAACGCTTTTCCCTTATGTTGAATCATTGTTAGTCTCAGAATCAGCTCCTAATCAGACCCAATTCGAACACTTTTATAATGTCGTAAAGGTAGCTCCAGTGGTGTGTTATAGAGATATTTTTTATATTTATTCGAGTTTATACACAGATCGTTCTGCGTTTGTAGATTCTTTAACTAAGAAACAAAGAGTACTGTATGGAATGGAAGAAAATACAATATTGTCCTCAAATTCAGTTGTCAAGTAATCCTTTACAACTAAATTTTGACTTGAAATTTAGGTTAGCTATAATGCAAAATATAATCAACAAGATTGTAATGCTTGACTCATTTATAATCTCCATCTATAAAATCATCCATACTCAAAACAATTTTCTCATAGTTGTCTTGGATTTGTATTAGATTATCAAACTCTCTTGCTTGAGTTTCTGGTGATGTAATAAGATATGCCACTTGAATATACATAATTTTTCAGTTTTTTTCTACAACAAAATCTATTTCTTTTTCTTTATATTTTCAGACATAGATAGTATATCCATGTGTCTTGAAGTGTAAGTAGACAATATTTTCTAGTATTTTTCATATATCAGTTTGTCTATATCCTCACACGAGAATATTTCTTATTCATAGATCAGAAAAATAATACTTATCATTGATCTCAAATATCTTTTTACCAATAACATCTTTTCTTTTTACTTTGTTAATCAGATAGACACTACAGAGATGATGTATATACTCTAAAATCACATTAGTTCACATATCGATTTTTTGAGACTTGAGATATTTTGAGATATTATTTGCTGTCGATAAACTTCACATAGTATCTGATAAAAATTCTACCAATCTATCAAGAAAATCAACATTCCTGACACTATATCTTGCTACTACATCTTTGAGTATAATTGTATTATAGATACTCTTGAGATAATCATAGACTATTTCTTCTTCTAAAACTAAGTGTTTCAGATAAGGTAATCATCAGAATTTCATATATTCGAGAAATGTATCTTTTGAATGAGTGCGTGAATGAAAGTCTAAAAATTCTGGATACGTAAGAGGAAAGATTTCAAATTCTATGTATCTCCCTGTTAGATAGGTTGCTATCTCGCTTGAAAGCATAGTTGCGTTACTTCCACTGATATAAATATCATATCATCAAAGTGCTTGTAAGTCCCTAAGAGCCTTTTCAAACTGAGTAATGTCTTGAATTTCATCAATAAATACATAGGTCTTTGTTTGTGTCGTATGTGTTTTAATATAAGCTAGTAAGTCTTTATAATCTTGTATATGATCAAACTCATGGAGCTCTTTATTGATGAAGATTATTTGCTGATCTTGTACTCCAAATTGTATCTTGAGTTCATCAATCAACTGGAAAAATATATATGACTTCCCAACTCTTCTTTGTCCTATGAGTACTTTAATGATGTCTTGATCCATAAATGGTCTGATTTTTTCCAGATAGACTGGTCTTTTTTTATAAGTTTTCATTATGATGTATAGAAAACTAAAATAATTTTATATTTTCATTATAATGAAAAGTATTGTTTTTGCAAGTTTTTATAATTTTTACAAATGCAAGAAAAAGTAGAGATTCTGACTCGTATTAGTGTTTGATCAACTTACTCGGAAAAAAATAGTTTGCATTCATGTTTTTTATTGTTTTATTGATCAAGTTTCTCTTGTGATGTGATGTTCACGGGATATGTTTTTGTAGAGTAAATAAGGTTTTAGATAATATTCATGATATATGTTTGGCATCATTAGCACCAAACAATTCTTCTAATGAAGACATCTGTATCATAGGATTCATAAGGTTTCCTATACCTTCTCTCGTTCAGCTCTGATGACGGAAAAACTCACTCATCGTAAATATTTTAATCAGTTCTTGGGAAGATGCCTGCTGTAGTTTAGTAGACAATCATGTGATAAAACGCTGAAATTGTTGCATAAATTTCTTATGATCTATATATCCACTCATCGCTCCATGTGGATAACCATACCTTCCTATCTGCTCAAACTCATGATTAAATATATGTGGATATTCAAACTTAAGAGAAGGGAGATCAATGATAACATAATAATCGTAATAGAGTTGTTCTAGAGAACGGCTATCCATGGTATCGATTATATCTTCCATCATGATATCAAGTAGTAGATTGAAGTCCTCCAAAGAGGATTCATCAGTGAGGTATCAAAAATGATGTTGTAATCTTTCTTCTCTCTGTTTCAAAAATGATTGCTTTGCAAAAGTAATAGCATTGTCCATATCAGACAAGATTCATTGGAGTTGGATTGATACAGTATCAGTATACCTATCAGTATGGTGCATCATCTGAGCAGTATCAACAACCTCATCAAATCATAATAATGAACATAACGACTGATCCACAAAGTCTTTTCATAGAGATTGTACAAGTGACTGATAAGTTTTATAAGAAGAGGGTTTTTGCATAATGAGAGGATAATAGAATCAAAAAGAGAGCTTTCTGGCTCATGTTATATTGTTTAACTAATCTTTTTATAATATTTGATCCTCTTGATATTGTAGTATATTAATAAGAATATTTCTTGTTTGTTCAGGAAGAGTGTATCAAATATTGTTTATTATATCTATTTTTTGTTCTCATATTATTGATCTTAATAGAGAGTTTAATGGATGATAATAATTTCTTTTATTTATTTCGTCCTGGGTCATCGATAGGATTATAAACAATATCTTTTTGTTGATGTTTTGAATTCATTGGATTCTATTGATTTGCTGAAATAATGCTTTATGTTCCTCTTGTAGATATATATATTCCCAATCAACTTCATCATTAGATTGTAAAAGTTTGTTACTAGTAAAAACCTCTTTAATAACTATATTGAGTTGTTCTAATGGTGTTTGAAAAGGATTTGAGTTAAGTCACATAATAATATATATAGAAGATAAATCTTACTTAAGTAAGTTCTTGATTGAATTATTATATTTTATAAAATGCTTTTGCATGTCGTGTATAATTAAATCGGGCGATCAGTTTTGAATATAATAATACCCATCTCTATAATCCTCCGGATTACTATTAAATATACTACGACTATGTCTATTTATATTACTATTCTCCATTTCGTTGGTAATATTGTTTTTTGTATTAGAGAAAAATGCTTTTTCATTAACTCAATCCTTCAAAAATAGTTGATTGATTTTCCTGATTATATTGTGTTGATTAGTGTTGTTTTTGTATAATTCTTCATAATTAATTTGTAAGTCATGATTAATGTATTTTTTAATACTTTCTAATGCTTTTGATTCAGTTGAAATATCTTCTTTTGTAAATCCTACTATTTTCCCTTGAGAAACTAAAGAGATAAAATTAGATTTAATGTTGTCTATGTTGTTGATAAAGTTTTTGTTATGATGTTCTATAGATAGAAATATATTCTTTTGTAAATTAATAAACTCAATAATTACATTTTCAACTTCTTTTGACGGAATATTCTCTATAATAAGATTATTTTTATTAAGGATTTCTAAAACATTCTCTGAATTAATGTCTTGATTAAAAAGACTTTTAATGTTTTCACTTGTAATAGACGTATATTTATCAATTGCTTGTAGTCATATTCACAAGAAGTATTTAGATAATATTGTTCTTTCAAAACTTTCAGTACCATCAATACTATATAAACGAAATTCAGCAGTATTAGTATTTCAATTATTAAATACATCAACCACATTAGAACCTTTTCTTTGATCAGATTTTTCTCAACGATATGAGATGCTTGATTTTCCTCAGTGCGTATCAATAATATCATCTCTTGCGATGTTTATTCATGCCCATTGAGTAGATAGTAAACTATTTTGGACAAAGTTGTGAAATCCTTGAGATTTTTCACTTTTTTTAATTCCTGTTTCTCATCATAATGTTATATGAATTCAAGTTCATTCATTGTGGCTGTATATACTATCGTTATTGAGAAAATCTTTACTAAAATTTAATAGACCTAGTTCATTAAGTAGATGTGTCTCTAATAAAATCAAATGAGGATTATCTGTTGGTTTTAATGCATATTCAAATACATGGCTAGCACCTTGATCTCTATCATTATCTGTTCCTATATTCGCTAATAAACAAGTATATAGTGCATCTGAAGAGTAGTCACTATTATGTATGCTAGAATACCAGTTTGATAATGATTGTACTGCTTCATATTCTATACCCATACTTACACCCAATTCTGAGATTGGCTTGATAGTGTTCTTTTCTAATGTCTTATTTATTTCTGTAATTTCATTATAGAGCATACTACCTAATTCTTTCAATGTTATCGAAGGATTATATTTTGTAATCAATAATGAAATTAAATTTGTAATACTTTCTCATTTGTTTCATGTTTGATGTAGGTTCACAAAATTAATTATATGATCTGCAACATCAACTCATAAAGTATTTTTAAGAATTTCAATATTTCTTGTTTTTATAATAAAAGATACACAAAATACCATAGTATTAGCAATTCAATTACTATCGTTTTTTTGTTGTAATTTTTTATCAATGAGTTGTATTATATCTTCTATAGCGATATTATTTACATCCAATATTTTAATCATATCTTCGCTTAAAGTATCCATTTCTTTGTGTAAAAACAGATATTCTAATATATTATATTTTATAGTTTTTGTATCATTATCTTGATTCACTAGTTCTAGTAGATTTGGATATTTTGTTATTAATCATCTTATTTCTGGTATATATTGTTCGATATATGATACTTTTTCTTGAGTATGGGCGATATCATTATCTCATGCAATATCGCCAATTTCAATAATTCTACTTATATCTTCTTTAGTGTATTGTTGTCTTTCTTGTAAGTAATTTACTATGTTTTGTATACTTTTTATATTTCTTTTATTTCATATTTCATTTATTATTTTATATCAGTCCTGTATTGCTCTTTTTTGTAATTGCTGGATTAAGTCAGTAATATCAATACCAGCAAAAGAAAGATTAATAAAACTATTAATATTTAATCAATAAAAAGGTTTATAATTATCTTTCTTCAGTCGTTCTAATTCATCTTCAAGTTGTTGTTTTTCAACCTTATTCTGATCTCTTCTATTATTGTATAGATCAAATTTATTGATTACATCAATTATTATATTTATCTTTTCTTTATCTGAGAAGTAGTCTTTATAAGTTTCTTGAAAATATTCAATAGTACGTTGAGGATAAACTGCATGTTTATAATATATTGAGAATGCTTTAATAATTTCTTTTGTATTTTCTTCTCAATAAGTGTTTTTAAGACTAATAATATTGTTAATATTTTTTATTTCATTGTTAGGAATGAAATCCTCTATCTGTTTGAAAAAGTCGATATTGTTTATAAGATTTTCTTTATTTTGTATAAATTTTCTTAATGTGATAGTCTTCTTAATGTACTCTGGAGACTGTGCGACAAATACGAAAAAATCATCTGTAAGTTTGCTATCGCCTTTTTTAAATAAAGAGTATAAATCAAACATATCAATATTATGTTTATATAACTTTTCTATACCTATTTCATGTATTTGTTTCTGACAATATAAGAAGAACTCTTCTGTGGTTGCTTTTGATCAGTTAAAACCTTTAATAATACGTTCAATATATATATCTAAACGAGGATCTATTTCTCTATCAGTTCAGTTAATCTCTTTCCTTGTAATGATTGGCAACAAATCTTTTTCGTATAAACTATCTATAATATCCCCATACTCTTTATGTAGTTTGGAAAGTTTATTAATATCACCTAAAGAAAGCCCAGTATCTGGATATCTCAATAGCCAGTTATATATATTTTCTAGATTCTCTAAGTGATATATATATGTTTTGCTGTCTTGTGATAGCAAAGGCTTTATATTATTTATTTTTTTTATGACACTTTTGTAATACTCAATTTGTGTATCATTAAGATTGTCAATAAAATCTTTTGAAAATTTTGATGAGAATTCTGAAATATGAATACCTATAGTATGTAACCAAATAACTTTTTGAACAAAGACTTCATCATGTTCTAATAACCAATTAGGATATTTCATTCAAAGTTTTTCCCATTCTGCAACTTTTTCATTATTGTTTTTTTCTTGTTCTTCTTGAAGTGTTTGGTTATGAAGCATATCTCATAATATAGTATGATCATCATCTCCATCATCTATTATCTCTATATCATCTATATTGATTGTATTATTTTTATCTCAGTCCTTTTTATTACTTGTCTTTTTTCTTTCTCCACAAAACCCAGCTTCCAACAGAAATCTTCTGAGATTAACATCAGGAATCGCTTCGGCGAGTTTTCTAGTTTTCGCTGACAGTTCTGCTTGGGTGAGGGATCCCAGTTGTCATGGGAGGAGGTGCGCATCGATGATCGCTTGGATCTGAGTATCTGTGAGTTCGAGTTGTTTTCCTGTCTTATCAGCATACATCTGAGCTACTGCATCGATCTGTTGTCTGATCTGATCGATCTGTTCTGGTGTCGCCTGCCCAGCAAACTGATCCATAAAGGTACTATGGTCTCTGGCTTGTTTACTATCAAATCAGAAGCGTGATTCTTTTCAGAAGTAGTCATTAAACTTCGCTGTCTCAGGAGAAAACGATCAGTCATTGTCGATTGCTGATTTGATGTTTTTTGGATCAAAAATTAGCTGTTGATCATATGGCACTGAAGTTGCAGCTGAAAAATTTCAATCTATATGAGGATTAAAAGTAATTCCATCAATAGGATTTTTTAATCCAGAACTATTATCTCTATTAGTCGAAACAAATAGCAATAAATCAAATCACCTTGACCACAATTCAATAAATTCTTCTTTGGTGAAAATATTTCATTTATAATTAACTTCATCTTGAGATAAGTATTCATTTGTATTTGATGTCATATGATGTTCAAATTCTTTTAATTCTTCATACGACTTTATGTTATACTTTTCAGATAATCATTCTGCTTTTCTTAAATATTTCATATAAGAATTATAGTCTCAAACATGGTCTAATGACACAGAATTCTTAACATTCACAAAAAGTGGATATATGATTCCTCATTCAAAGTTATGATGATACTTGTTAGCATAATCTATAGCAACTTGCTTAGAAGATGTAGTAGATATTCATTCCATTGGAGTTTTAGTCTGCTCTAAGTCCTTAGGAAGTTTAAATATTCCATCTTGTATCTCTGTTCTAGAGCCATGATACACCACCAACGGTTCTCCATTTTCATCAACTATTTTACTTACCTGTGATTTATCAGCACTAGTTCGATCACCAAATCGGTTCTTAAACTCTGGTGTCCTGACTTGTAACCATGTCTTGAGCGCTTGTTGTTCACTAAATCAGTCAGCTATCATCTTTGCAAAGAGCTGACTTGGTTTCTTCTCACCACCTACCTCAGTATAGAC